>NZ_QTMM01000013.1:0-73853 GCF_003635445.1 Parabacteroides sp. AF17-3
AGTTCTTTGAAAGATTTACATATCAACAAGTAGTACAAGTATTAAAAATTAATACCGTCAAAAACTTGAAAATAAATACGAATTCTGAGCATAGAGATATAAAAACAATTTAAACAACGAAGAGTTTGATCCTGGCTCAGGATGAACGCTAGCGACAGGCTTAACACATGCAAGTCGAGGGGCAGCACGATGTAGCAATACATTGGTGGCGACCGGCGCACGGGTGAGTAACGCGTATGCAACCTACCTATCAGAGGGGAATAACCCGGCGAAAGTCGGACTAATACCGCATAAAACAGGGGTTCCACATGGAAATATTTGTTAAAGAATTATCGCTGATAGATGGGCATGCGTTCCATTAGATAGTTGGTGAGGTAACGGCTCACCAAGTCCACGATGGATAGGGGTTCTGAGAGGAAGGTCCCCCACACTGGTACTGAGACACGGACCAGACTCCTACGGGAGGCAGCAGTGAGGAATATTGGTCAATGGGCGAGAGCCTGAACCAGCCAAGTCGCGTGAAGGATGAAGGATCTATGGTTTGTAAACTTCTTTTATATGGGAATAAAGTGAGGAACGTGTTCCTTTTTGTATGTACCATATGAATAAGCATCGGCTAACTCCGTGCCAGCAGCCGCGGTAATACGGAGGATGCGAGCGTTATCCGGATTTATTGGGTTTAAAGGGTGCGTAGGTGGTTAATTAAGTCAGCGGTGAAAGTTTGTGGCTCAACCATAAAATTGCCGTTGAAACTGGTTGACTTGAGTATATTTGAGGTAGGCGGAATGCGTGGTGTAGCGGTGAAATGCATAGATATCACGCAGAACTCCGATTGCGAAGGCAGCTTACTAAACTATAACTGACACTGAAGCACGAAAGCGTGGGGATCAAACAGGATTAGATACCCTGGTAGTCCACGCAGTAAACGATGATTACTAGCTGTTTGCGATACACAGTAAGCGGCACAGCGAAAGCGTTAAGTAATCCACCTGGGGAGTACGCCGGCAACGGTGAAACTCAAAGGAATTGACGGGGGCCCGCACAAGCGGAGGAACATGTGGTTTAATTCGATGATACGCGAGGAACCTTACCCGGGTTTGAACGCATATTGACAGCTCTGGAAACAGAGTCTCTAGTAATAGCAATTTGCGAGGTGCTGCATGGTTGTCGTCAGCTCGTGCCGTGAGGTGTCGGCTTAAGTGCCATAACGAGCGCAACCCTTATCACTAGTTACTAACAGGTCATGCTGAGGACTCTAGTGAGACTGCCAGCGTAAGCTGTGAGGAAGGTGGGGATGACGTCAAATCAGCACGGCCCTTACATCCGGGGCGACACACGTGTTACAATGGTGGGGACAAAGGGCAGCTACCGTGCGAGCGGATGCTAATCTCCAAACCCCATCTCAGTTCGGATCGAAGTCTGCAACCCGACTTCGTGAAGCTGGATTCGCTAGTAATCGCGCATCAGCCATGGCGCGGTGAATACGTTCCCGGGCCTTGTACACACCGCCCGTCAAGCCATGGGAGTTGGGGGTACCTAAAGTCCGTAACCGCAAGGATCGGCCTAGGGTAAAACCGATGACTGGGGCTAAGTCGTAACAAGGTAGCCGTACCGGAAGGTGCGGCTGGAACACCTCCTTTCTGGAGCGAAGAGTTCGTTATCAAGTTGACTCAGAGGTATTAGTTAACTTGTACTACGGTTGAATATGTATAAAATATAGATCTACCGGCAATAAAATGTCGGCAAGAGAGAAAAATGATGCTGAGGGAAACCAAGGCAAAGTTGACAGTCCTATAGCTCAGTTGGTTAGAGCGCTACACTGATAATGTAGAGGTCGGCAGTTCAACTCTGCCTGGGACTACAGAATCTCTGAGAGAGAATTTTGGGGGATTAGCTCAGCTGGCTAGAGCATCTGCCTTGCACGCAGAGGGTCAACGGTTCGAATCCGTTATTCTCCACAAAAAGTTACCGAGACATCAGAAACGTAAAGTAACGACAAGATCTTTGACATGATGGACAACGTAAAATAAAGTAACAAGAGCAAGCTGAAGATATATCAATCCGATTTACCCCTGTGGTAACCGGAAATAAGAAAGTAAGCAAGGGCAGACGGTGGATGCCTTGGCTCTCGGAGGCGACGAAGGACGTGATAAGCTGCGATAAGCTGGGGGGAGATGCAAATAATCTTTGATCCTCAGATTTCCGAATGGGGCAACCCGGCAGGTTGAAGGCCTGTCATCCCGTAAGGGAGGCGAACGTGGGGAACTGAAACATCTAAGTACCCATAGGAGGAGAAAATAAAAATGATTCCGCAAGTAGTGGCGAGCGAACGCGGAAGAGCCCAAACCGGTATTGTTTAGGCAATACCGGGGTTGTAGGACCACGTTGTGGCAAGAACTTAGGAAAGTGGAACACTTTGGAAAAAGTGATCATAGAGGGTGAAAATCCCGTACACGACTTTCTAACGAAGCCTAGTGGTATCCTGAGTAGCGCGGAGCACGAGAAATTCTGTGTGAATTAGCGGGGCCCATCCCGTAAGGCTAAATACTCCCGAGAGACCGATAGCGAACCAGTACCGTGAGGGAAAGGTGAAAAGAACCTCGAACAGAGGAGTGAAATAGACCCTGAACCCGTCTGCCTACAAGCGGTCGGAGCAACGTAAGTTGTGACGGCGTGCCTTTTGCATAATGAACCTACGAGTTACTTTCTCCGGCAAGGTTAAGTATTTCAGATACGGAGCCGAAGCGAAAGCGAGTCTGAATAGGGCGACATAGTCGGAGGGAGTAGACGCGAAACCAAGTGATCTACCCATGGTCAGGTTGAAGGTTAGGTAACACTAACTGGAGGACCGAACCGGTAAGCGTTGAAAAGCTTTCGGATGAACTGTGGGTAGGGGTGAAAGGCTAATCAAACTTGGAGATAGCTCGTACTCCCCGAAATGCATTTAGGTGCAGCCTTTATTTAGTATAGCATGAGGTAGAGCGACTGATTGGATGCGAGGGCTTCACCGCCTATCAAGTCCAGATAAACTCCGAATGCGTGCTATATATTGATAAGGAGTGAGGGCGCGGGTGCTAAGGTCCGCGTCCGAGAGGAGAAGAATCCAGACCATCAGCTAAGGTCCCCAAATAACAGTTAAGTTGAACTAACGAAGTCAGACTGCAGAGACAGCTAGGATGTTGGCTTGGAAGCAGCCATTCATTTAAAGAGTGCGTAACAGCTCACTAGTCGAGGAGTTTGGCGTGGATAATACTCGGGCATAAACTGTTTACCGAAGCTATGGATGTCGTAAGACATGGTAGGGGAGCATTCCAGTGGCGTTGAAGGTGAGGGATAACCCTTGCTGGAGTAGCTGGAAAAGCAAATGTAGGTATAAGTAACGATAAAGGAAGTGAGAAACTTCCTCGCCGAAAGACTAAGGTTTCCTGATCAACGTTAATCGGATCAGGGTAAGTCGGGACCTAAGGATAAGCCGAACGGCGATTCCGATGGAAGAATGGTTTAATATTCCCATACTACTTTATAGAGCGATGTGGAGACGGAGAAGTGACAGTCCTGCCAACTGACGGAATAGTTGGTTAAAGGGTGTAGACGTTGATCGCGGTAGGCAAATCCGCCGTGAGAGTCGAACCTGAGAGTATGCCGAGTACTTGTACAAGGCAATATGGATGTAAACAGGCTCCCTAGAAAATCCGCTAAGCATATCTATAGAGTACCCGTACCGTAAACGGACACACGTAGTTGGGTTGAGAATACTGAGGCGCTCGAGTGATTCACGGTTAAGGAACTAGGCAAATTGACCCTGTAACTTCGGGATAAAGGGTCCCTGTCAGCGATGGCAGGGCGCAGAGAATAGGTCCAGGCAACTGTTTAACAAAAACACATGGCTGTGCGAAATAGAAATATGAAGTATACAGCCTGACACCTGCCCGGTGCTGGAAGGTTAAGAGGAGAGCTCATCGCAAGAGAAGGTTTGAATTGAAGCCCCAGTAAACGGCGGCCGTAACTATAACGGTCCTAAGGTAGCGAAATTCCTTGTCGGGTAAGTTCCGACCTGCACGAATGGTGTAATGATCTGGACACTGTCTCAACCGTGAGCTCGGTGAAATTGTAGTATCGGTGAAGATGCCGATTACCCGCGATGGGACGAAAAGACCCCGTGAACCTTTACTATAGCTTTACATTGAATTTGGGCAACTAATGTGTAGGATAGGCCGGAGACTGCGAAGCAGGCACGCCAGTGTCGGTGGAGTCACCGTTGAAATACGGCCCTTTGGTTGTTTGAGTTCTAACTCGTGGAAATGAGGACACTGTATGGTGGGTAGTTTGACTGGGGTGGTCGCCTCCAAAAGAGTAACGGAGGCTTCTAAAGGTACCCTCAGACCGATTGGTAACCGGTCGTAGAGTGTAATGGCATAAGGGTGCTTGACTGGGAGAGAGACAACTCGATCAGGTAGGAAACTAGAGCATAGTGATCCGGTGGTTCCGCATGGAAGGGCCATCGCTCAAAGGATAAAAGGTACTCCGGGGATAACAGGCTGATCGCTCCCAAGAGCTCATATCGACGGAGCGGTTTGGCACCTCGATGTCGGCTCGTCACATCCTGGGGCTGGAGAAGGTCCCAAGGGTTGGGCTGTTCGCCCATTAAAGTGGCACGCGAGCTGGGTTCAGAACGTCGTGAGACAGTTCGGTCTCTATCTATCGTGGGCGTAGGAGATTTGAGTGGCTCTGACACTAGTACGAGAGGACCGTGTTGGACAGACCTCTGGTTTACCGGTTGTACCGCCAGGTGCACCGCCGGGTATCTAAGTCTGGATTGGATAAGTGCTGAAAGCATCTAAGTACGAAGCCAGCCTCAAGATAAGATCTCCCTCAAGGGTCGTTGTAGACTACGACGTTGATAGGCTACAGGTGTAAGGGCAGTAATGTCGAAGCCGAGTAGTACTAATAGCCCGAGACTTTCTATTTCCGAGAGGAAGGATTGATATATCAGCAGGGTTAGTAGAGATACTGACAAAGCGAAGGTTACTGAAAGAGTAGCGTTGTCCAGGTCAAACATCTTAAAAGGTATTAAGGTGGTTATAGCGTTGGGGATCCACCTCTTCCCATTCCGAACAGAGAAGTTAAGCCCAACCACGTCGATGGTACTGCGTAAAAGTGGGAGAGTAGATAGCCGCCGTTTTAGATAAAAGGAGTTCATTCGATAGAGTGGACTCCTTTTTGCGTTTATAGCTTCTTTTCGTTTTTATTCTTACCGATAATATTAGTCGTCTTCTCTTTGCACGAATCAAATAAGATATTTATCTTCGCTATCTAAATTAGTATTCATAGAAAAACATATAATGAAAAGAAGAGCCTTTCTTAAATCGTCACTATTAGCAGGTGCAGGAGTTGGAGTCAATCATTCTGCACAATCTATCACTTCTTCCTTGAATGAACAGAATAATGGGCAAGAGGAAAAGAAAAAGAAACCTCATGTAATTTTTATCATGACAGACCAGCATCGTGGGGATGCTTTGGGATGTATGGGTAACAAAGCTGTTATTTCTCCTAATATAGATAAACTTGCAGCAGAAGGAACACTGTTTGTAAATGGTTATTCTTCGGCTCCAAGCAGTACGCCCGGACGTGCCGGCTTGCTGACTGGTTTATCTCCCTGGCATCATGGCATGCTGGGATACGGAAGAATGGCTGAGCAATATAAATATGAAATGCCTCAGATGTTGCGTAATCTGGGTTATTTCACTTTTGGTATCGGAAAGATGCATTGGTTCCCGCAGAAGGCACTTCATGGATTCCATGCAACTTTAATTGATGAGAGCGGCCGGATTGAGTCAAAAGATTTCATCAGTGATTACCGGGAATGGTTCCAGTTAAATGCTCCGGGACAGAATCCGGATTTAACTGGTATAGGCTGGAATGACCATGGCGCAGGAGTTTATAAATTGGATGAACGTTTACATCCGACAACCTGGACAGGGCAAACCGCTTGTGAACTGATTCGTAATTATAATAATGATCAGCCATTGTTCCTTAAAGTCTCTTTTGCACGTCCGCATAGTCCTTATGATCCGCCGAAGCGTTATTTGGATATGTATAAGAATGCGGATATACCTAAGCCAGTTATCGGAGATTGGTGTGGCAAATATGCGGAACGTCTGGATCCGGAAAAGGCTGCTTCTGATGCTCCGTTTGGTAATTTTGGGGATGAGTATGCCGTTAAATCCAGAAGGCATTATTATGCAAATGTCACTTTTATCGATGACCAGATAGGGCAGATTATTGAAACGTTGAAAGAAAAAGATATGTATGATGATGCCGTGATCTGTTTTACTGCCGATCATGGCGATATGTTGGGCGACCATTATCATTGGAGAAAGACTTATCCGTATGAGGGTTCTGCTCATATCCCTTATATTGTAAAATGGCCGTCTTATGTCAAGAAATCAGTTCCAAATGGTATAAAGATTGAACAGCCGGTTGAATTACGCGATTTTCTGCCGACCTTTATTGATTTGGCTGGGGGGGCGGTTCCTCCCGATATGGATGGTAGTTCACTGCTGAAATTAGTGCAGGGACATGGAGATGAATGGCGTAAATATATTGATATGGAGCATGCTACTTGTTATAGTGCGGATAATTATTGGTGTGCTTTAACAGATGGCAAACTAAAATATGTCTGGAATCTTCATAATGGAAAAGAGCAACTGTTCGATTTGGTAAAAGACCCGGGTGAGTTGACCGATTGTTCTGCCAAGGCGGAATATGCAAAACAGTTGAAAGAACTCCGTGGAGAAATGGTTAAACATCTTTCAGAGCGTGGAGAGGCTTTTGTGAAAGATGGCAAACTAATGACATTAGAGAAAACAATGCTGTATAGTCCGAATTTCCCTCAAAAATAATGGTTCTTATAAATTCTTTAAACAGTGTAGTGTATGGTCAGAAAATGGATGCTCCTGCTTGTCGGAGCAAGTTGTTTAATAGGTTCAGCTATGGCACAAGATAATCCGATCCTGTTGTTCCCGAAAGGAGCACCGGGAGAAACAACCAAGCTGATAGAAAAAGCAGATACTGATGGCGGTAAGACAGGTGGTGAAACCGTCTTACGGGTTACTAATGTAAGTGAACCGACAATCACTGTTTATCCGGCTCCTGATGAAGTTGCTACAGGGGCGGCAATGGTAGTCTGTCCCGGTGGAGGGTATAATATTCTGGCTTACGACCTGGAAGGAGACGAAGTTTGCGAATGGCTGAACAATTTGGGAATAACAGCTGTGTTGGTAAAATACCGTGTCCCGCGTCGGGAAGGTCGCGAGAAGCATGAAGCTCCTTTGCAGGACTTGCAGCGTGCGATCGGTTATGTCAGAGCCCATGCAGAAGAGATGAATGTAGATCCGCAGCGTATCGGTGTGATGGGATTTTCGGCAGGAGGTCACCTTTCTGCGATGGTTAGTAATAATTTTGAGAAACGGACATATCCGGCAGTGGATGCTGCGGATAAGGTAAGTTGTCGTCCTGATTTCTGTCTTTTGGTGTATCCTGCGTATCTGGACGGTGAAAACTTCCAATTGGCACCAGAGATCAAAGTAACGTCGGCAACACCTCCGACTATGCTGATTCAGGCGGAAGACGATAAGTCATATATAAACAGCAGCCTTTTCTATTATTATGCATTAAAAGAAGCAGATGTTCCTGCCTGGATGCACCTGTATAGTAAGGGGGGACACGGTTATGGACTTAGAGATACCGGCGCAGCCGTGAATGAATGGCCTGACAGAGCCGAAGACTGGTTCCGTGAAATAGGGGTAATAGAATAAAAAAACTAAATGGAGTACAGAGATACGCAGAATCTTTGTATCTTTGTACTCACAAATCATGGGGATGACCGGTTTTGACAGCGGGCAGAAGTGGTTTGTAAGCATGTAGTGCGTGGTTGGCTTGCACTTAAATCTCAGACAACGAACAATTAACTGGCGAAAACAATTACGCTTACGCTGCTTAATCGAAGTATAGTAGATTCAAGCTTAATCCCTGCAAAAGTTGCGGGGACGTGACATCACCCGGATGCTGTGGCTCCGAAGCTTTCCGATCAGGTGGTGCAGCAATATCGGAGATAGTCTGAAATGAGCCTCGGGTTTCAGGCGAAAATTTAGAGGATAAGGATTAAGTGGGTGGCTTCGGTCTTGCTTGGTCCCGACAATCGAAGGCGAAGATAAACATGTAGAAAGCAGATTAATTCCTCGTTTGGACGAGAGTTCGAATCTCTCCATCTCCACGAAGGCCACTGAAAATCAGTGGTCTTTTTTGTTTATGGACCAAATTAGAAAATAAATAAGAATATCAGTTGTTTTTTACATCAGGTATGGATAAATGTTTATATTTGCAGAATGAAGCTCCCTTTGAAAATCAGCTTCTACTAATCACTTAAATAACCATATTATGCTTAAATTAGGAACTCACAACTCGATGACTAATCTTAAGCCAACCGGACTGGTCCAGATATTAGCTTGGAATACCGGAAAATGTCAGAACCTGTCTCTTGAAGAACAGTATGAATTTGGCGTCAGATTTTTTGATCTTCGTATTCGTTTTTGATGAAAAGGCAACACCTTATTTTGCTCATGGCCTTTTGGAATTTCATGAAAAGGCAGTAACGGATGTACTGGCCTTTCTGGATCAAAAGCAGGATTGTATTGTGAACCTGGTCATGGAAAGTTAAAGTATTTTCCTTGTTGAATGAAGGGACACATGAAACTACAGAGAAAATAAAAGAATCGGAAAAGGAATTAAAAGAATCATTGAAAAAGGTTGTGGAAGGAGGCTTGGAACTTCTTAAGTCACCTACATTTTTTGCCATGCAAAATAATCCGAATTATTGGAAAAATGTAAATGAAGATGTTTATACGATGATGGATTTTGTTCAGCTTGGAGCTCCGGAAGAATATCTCTCTCAACTGCCGGTAGATTTGCAGAAAAGGATTAAGGTATTATTTGAGAAACTTCCTCAACTTCCTAAGTAGATTAGAAAAGAAGATGATCTTATAAAAAGACAGAGTTTGCATTCTCAAGCTCTGTCTTTTTTATTCTACAAATCCAGCTTTTTATTATTATTCGGAACAGGGATTCCTAAATAAGAGTATTGGTATTCATTGGTACGCTGTTGCGGGAGTATATCGATAGCTTTTACAGCAATATTTTTTCCTGTTTTGGTAGCGACCAGGCAAGTGTTTTGCAATTTTCGTTTTCCCAGGTCGAATACTTTATCAGGATTAAAGTGCTGCCCGTTGATACGCACTTCAAAATGCAGATGTTCCGTAGTAGCTCTGCCTGTCCTTCCTGTTAGTCCGATCGGTTCACCGGCTTTTACGCGGTCACCTACTTTAACCAGATTTTTGGAATTATGGCTGTAAACTGTTTCCAGCCCGTTATAATGACGGATGACTACAACATTACCATAAGCAGCATAAGGTTTTGCCATGCGGACAATTCCATCGAAGGCTGCAACGATGGTATCATTAGCACATGTTTTCAGATCAACACCGGAATGATGTCTTCTGCGACCGGCATAGGGCGATATGACTTTTGCTCCGGGGAGTGGAAAAGCATAATCTTCATCTGTCATGAGAGCCAGGTCGATAACAAGAGAGTTTTCGTCAGCCAGAAGTTTTGGATCCGGAACAGCTATATCGGCTTTTTCCCGTGGAGAAAAATCCTCAGTAATATCTTTACGTGCATATTCTGTTTTTCCCAATTCCGGTGTAGGAGGAAGGAATATATCTATCTGGGGAAGAGGGATTTCTGTTGACGGAGACAGCATGTTAAATTCCTGATCGGAAACGGATGGTGGTGATTGCACTGATAGTACCGAAGAACAGGTACTTAGTGTTATTAGTGTAATAAATAATAATATATAACTGTAGATCTTAGGCATTATGAAATTTTTTAGCTGGACAAAAATAGAAAAAACAATCCAGTCTAAAGTTCTAATCAGAAATACTTTATAGTTCTTTTTCATTTGTTTATGCTTTTCAATGGTCTGGTGAATGTATCGGAAAGCCATAAAACAGAAAAAAGCGCCAACCGGAGTTGAACGCTTTTTTCATTATAAATCAATAAGAAATGAAATTTCAGTCTCTGTTATTTATTGAAAAGAGATTTGGCTATACCCATCTCCAGGCCGCGAAGTTCAGCTAAACCTCTCAGGCGTCCGATGCAGGAATAACCCGGATTTGTCTTCTTTTTCAAGTCATCGATCATCTGATGGCCATGGTCCGGACGCATAGCGATCGAGCAACCACGTCTTTGTTGTAACTCGAGTAACGCTTTCATTACACCGTACATATCCACGTCACCTTCCAGGTGGTTTGCTTCGAAGAAGTTTCCTTCTGCATCCCGTTGTGTGCTGCGGAAGTGAACGAAGTCGATGCGGTCGCCATAGCGTTCCATAATACCGGCAAGATCATTGTCGCTACGAACACCGAATGAACCGGTACACAAGCACAGACCGTTACTTGGATTCGGAACAGCTTCGATCAATTTTTTGAAATCGTCTTCCGTACTCAGGATACGTGGTAAACCGAGGATGGAGTAGGGAGGATCATCCGGATGGATCACCAGTTTAACACCCGCTTCGTCGGCTACCGGAGCAATTTCCTGCAGGAAGTAGATCAGGTTGGAACGCAGTTTTTCGGCATCGATATCTTTGTAGCGGTCCAGTGCTTCCTGGAACTGTTCGATCGTAAAACTTTCTTCCGATCCGGGCAGACCGGCAATCATATTACGGGTAAGTAGTTTACGGTCATCTTCGGTCATTATATCGAAGCGAGCTTTCGCTTTAGCCTTCTCTTCTGCCGAGTAATCGTTTTCAGCTCCCGGACGTTTCAGGATGAAAAGGTCGAAAGCAACGAAAGCTGCACGTTCAAAGCGAAGAGCCTTTGAACCGTCCGGCATCGTATAAGCCAGATCAGTACGTGTCCAGTCAAGTACCGGCATAAAATTATATGTCACAACATTAACACCGCACTTTCCGAGGTTACGCAGACTTTCCTTGTAGTTGTCGATATATTTCTGGAAATCTCCGGTTTGTGTTTTGATATGTTCATGAACGGGAACACTTTCGACAACAGACCATCTCAAGCCTACCTCTTCGATCATTTCTTTCCGTTTCATGATTTCCTCTACTGTCCATGTTTCCCCGTTAGGGATATGGTGTAAAGCATTTACGATACCGGTTGCTCCGGCTTGTTTAATATCCCAAAGGCTGACAGGATCATTCGGCCCGTACCAACGCCAAGTTTGTTCGCATAAATACATAGAAAATAATTTATTAATTTGTCAATGTGCCAATTGGCTACGGCATATGCTTTAAAGTAATTGGCATATTGGCACATAAACCTATTGGCATATTATTAGGCATTTAGATTGAGAAAGCATCGAAACCGCCGTCGACAATTGCAATTGTTCCGGTTACAAATTTGGATGCGTCACTGATCAGGTACTGAATCGTACCGAATAATTCTTCCGGTGTTCCCAAACGTCTGAACGGTGTGTGGGCAATGACAGATTTGGCACGTTCCGTATAAGAACCATCCGGATTAGTCATCAATGTCCTGTTTTGTTCTGTCAGGAAGAATCCCGGAGCGATAGCATTTACACGTAAGCCTTCACCGAATTTGATAGCCAGTTCACCGGCCATATATTTGGTCAGGTTGGAGATGGCAGCTTTTGCTGCGCCGTATCCGACCACACGTGTCAACGGACGAAGAGCGGATTCAGAAGAGAAGTTTACGATAGCACCTTCTTTCTGTTGAGCCATTACTTCTGCAAAAACCATAGTAGGAAGCACTGTGCCGAACAGGTTCAGGTCTACCACTTTTTTGAAAGCATCGACCTGCAGGTCAAAGATGTTGTTGTCCGGACCGATTGTAGCACCGGCCATATTACCACCGGCAGCATTCAATAATGCATCGATGCGGCCATATTTGGCAAGGATATCTTTTTTATTCTGTTCGAGGATCTCTTTATTCAGAACGTCAGTCTGGAAGAAACAGGCTTCGCCACCTTTTGCTTTGATATCGGCAACGATTTTTTCTCCGATTTCCACTGCACGGTCAAGGATTACAACTTTAGCACCTTCTTCAGCCAGATGGCCTGCGATTCCGCTACCCAGAATACCGGCTCCTCCGGTAATGATGACAACTCTGTCTTTAATACAAAATAAATTAGCCATTTTATAGATGATTTTTATTGTGATATTTCCATTTTATGTTCAATATGTGCGCGAGCACACGTTGGGTGCAAATGTATGGTATTTATTTGTCAAACAAAAAAAATATAGAAGAAAAATAATTAATTTATGCCTTTAAATATAGTTATTGTAGTACTTAATGTTCTCTTTGATAAGTATATCAATAGGCATATAATTGATTTGTTCGACTTTTTCTTTTAATACCAGGTGTCGGAATAAAGCGCGGACACAATTGAATCCCTGCACTTCCGGACGTTGGGCGATCAGATGGGTGATGTATCCGTTGTTCAGATGGCTCAGATTCGATTCGATCACGTCGTAACCGATCAGTTTAAAATGTTTGTCGATGTCCTGATGCTGGAAATAATCACCCAGGACATGTGCTCTGGAGTTGAAGATTATACCAGCCTTGATCTCTTCATGCGTTGCGAAGAAAGAGTCGAGTATCTCTTTGTTTTCTACTGATTCATCGGCATGAATATGTACAGGGTATATTTTTCCCAGAAAATCGTGACCGTACAGATAATCGCGGAAACCTTCCTCACGTTTCATAACCTGAGTTGAATGCATATCGCCTTTACGGATAAAGCGGAAAATAGCGATGTTGTCCTCCGGATGTATCTGTTCAAAAAGTAACCGCCCGGCGATATATCCGGAATCATAGGAGTTTGTTCCGTAATAAGCGATACAATTGGTATTTTCGATAAAGGCATCGATCAGCACATAGGGGATTTCGAGTTTATCGAGTTGTTGCGTGAGTTGGATAACGCTCTCCTTAAAAAGGGTTGCTATGATTACTCCCTGGCAATCCGCCTCTTCTATTTTGGGAATCAAATTATCGAAACTACTTCTGTCATACTGGTTGAAGTACATCCGCTCGACCTCAATATTGTAACTGAATAATTCCTGTTCGGCCTTGTTGATCCCTTCGGACAGCTTTGCCCAGTATTCCCCCTGTCCGAAAGAGGGTATCAATGTAACGAATTTATACTTTTTCTTGAGGGCTAACGAACGGGCTATCAGATTCGGATGATAGTCTATCTCTTTTAATACTTTTTCGACCTTCTTCTGTGCTTCTTCCGACACTTTGCCACGGTTGTGCAAAATACGATCGACGGTTCCGGTAGAAACTCCGGATAATTCTGCTATATCTTTTATTCTATACGTTTTCCCCATAGGGCAATTCTGTTATCATAAATAATCCGCAGAACATGAAAAGATTCTGCGGACTGTTTGTTTTGTGTTATAAAAATTATAATTCCTCAATAATCTGCAAAGGTGCATTTAATTTACGAAAAACATAGCCATACATCATATATATAAGAGGCATTGCTACAAAAATTCCTATACCCAGCAGGATAAGTCCCAATATGAAAATACCGATCATAGCCAGCATAAGCATAAATAACGGCATGCCCTGTCCGCGGGTTATTTCCCAACTGCGTTTCAGAGATTCGATGATACCTGTATCTTCTTCAACAATGAAAGCGGTGAAAAATTGCAATCGGAGAGCCAGATAAATGCCTGGAATAATGAACAGGCAGATACCGAACACCACGATGATCCCCATAAAAAGATTAGCCACAAAATAAGTGATGATTTTACGGGCCTGTTGTCCGTAGGCCGAGAATTGCGGCTCCTCTCCATCCAGGGCTTGGAATATGTTTTTCATGTATCCTAATGCAAAAATGCAGGAGATAATGCAACTGATCAAATTAATAACGATTGTACCCACTATGGATTTTTGCATAGGCATGGCAAAAGCGCTCAGCGTAAAAGAAATTATTGTCATACCTATCAATAAGCCGGCTAAAACCCATATCTGAGTTTTAGTACGTTGCCATGAAGTACTGCATACTTCCGAAATAGAAAACTTTGGTCCCATCAGATTGTAGATTAATTATGTTTATAGATAGCTGTAAATTTAAACTAAATTATTGAATAAACAAACAACAACAACGGAATGTATGCAATTTTGGACTAATTTACTTTCGATCCGGCAAAAAATAGCTATCTGTTTGATCTCTACATATAAATAAAGCTATTTTTTTAGTATAAAAGAATGTATAAACGGTAAAAGTGCAATAAAAAGATTCTACATTTGTACGTTTTTTAGGATATGAGTCCCTTTGTTGTCGAGTCTGATAATACAAGCCTTCAGGAATAAATGTACGAAAAAATAAAAGGCAGAAATATATTAAATTATAATTATGGATAAACAAATGTTGAGAACTACTATTACCCAATGTAGACAAATTGCATTATTTGCGCTGGGAGTGTCTTTATTAACCGCCTGTGGTAACAGCCAGAGCGGCATGAAGTTAGGTGACAGTGAATATGCTGTTTTGACCGTGAATTCATCTTCCAGCAATCAGACAACTTCCTATCCGGCGACTATCAGAGGTACGCAGGATATTGAAGTCCGTCCCCAGGTGTCGGGTTTTATTGTTAAGTTATGTGTCGATGAAGGAGCTACGGTCCGTAAAGATCAGCCCTTGTTTGAAATTGATCCCACGCAGTATAAGGCGGCAGTGAACCAGGCCAAAGCAGCTGTTGCTATGGCAGATGCAAACGTAAAAACGTTGACATTGACAGAAAAGAATAAGAAAGACCTGTATAATAATGCTATTATCAGTTCTTTTGAATATGAGACAGCCGTCAACCAATTGATGTCTGCAAAGGCATCCTTGGCACAGGCAGAAGCCTCTTTGGTTAGTGCGGAACAGAATTTATCTTTTTGTAAAGTGACCAGTCCTTCCAATGGCGTTGTCGGAACTTTCCCTTACCGTATCGGAAGTTTGGTGAGCCCTTCTATCTCGAGTCCGTTGACAACTGTTTCCGAGATCGGAGAAGTATATGTTTATTTCTCAATGACGGAAAAGGAATTGTTGCAGCTCACAAAAGCCGGAGGCACACTGAAAGAACAATTGGATAAGATGCCGGCCGTTCAGTTACAGTTGGCAGACGGAACGATGCTGGAAGAAACCGGTAAGATCGATGCTGTCAGTGGCGTTATCGACCAGTCGACCGGTTCGGTTAGTATGCGTGCCGTTTTCCCGAATGACAAAAGAATCCTGCGAAGCGGGGGAACAGGAAACGTGGTATTCCCTTACACCATGGAAGGTATTATTATGATTCCGCAGTCAGCTACGGTTGAAATCCAGGACAAAAAATTCGTATATGTACTGCAACCCGATAATAAAATTAAAAATGTTGAAATTCAGATTTCCTCTTTGGATGATGGTCAGAATTATCTGGTTACTAAAGGTTTGAAATCCGGTGATAAGATCGTTGTTGAAGGCGTTCAGAGTTTAAGAGACGGTCAGGAAATCACGCCGATTACACAGGCTGAGCAGGCTGCAAAGTTCCAGCAGGCCATGAAAGACCAGAACGAAGGAAATTTAAAAACAGCTTTTAATTAATTAAAGGTATAGGATAACCCGGGCTTTCCCGGTGATATTCGTTTATAAAAAAGTAACATATGAAATTAGATAGATTTATTAACCGTCCGGTGCTTTCAACGGTGATTTCCATCCTGATTGTCATCCTGGGTATATTAGGTTTGTTCACATTGCCTATTACCCAATATCCGGACATTGCGCCTCCTACTGTTTCGGTAAGGGCCACTTATACAGGTGCCAATGCGCAGACTGTATTGAATAGTGTGATTGCACCGCTGGAAGACCAGATCAACGGGGTAGAGAACATGATGTATATGACATCAAATGCTTCCAATAACGGTTCTGCCGATATTTCCATATATTTCAAACAGGGAACCGATCCGGATATGGCAGCAGTAAACGTTCAGAACCGTGTGTCGATGGCACAAGGTCTGTTGCCTGCCGAAGTAACGAAGATCGGTGTGACTACCCAGAAACGTCAGAACTCCATGCTGGTTGTTTTTGCCGTTTATGATGCGGAAGACCGTTACGACCAGAAATTTCTGGAAAACTATGCAAAGATCAACCTGATTCCTGAAGTACAGCGTGTACCGGGGGTCGGTGATGCCAACGTATTGGGTACCGATTATTCTATGCGTATCTGGTTGAAGCCGGATGTAATGGCACAATATAAGCTGGTGCCTAACGATGTATCGAACGTGTTGGCTGAACAGAACGTGGAGGCTGCTCCGGGTTCTTTCGGTGAACAGGGAAACCAGTCGTTCCAGTATACGATCCGTTATAAAGGACGTCTGCAAACAGCAGAAGAATTTGATAATATTGTAGTAAAAGCATTGCCCGACGGTGAAGTGCTTCGTCTGAAGGACATTGCCGATATCGAATTGGGACGTTTGACTTACAACTATGTAAATAAAGTAAACGGCCATAATGCAGTAGCATGTATCGTTTACCAGATGCCGGGAACGAATGCAACAGAAACGATCAATAATATCCAGGATTTGCTGGTGAGATCAGAGGCGACTATGCCTCCGGGAATGAAGGTTGAAGTATCCATGAATGCCAACGACTTCCTTTATGCTTCTATCCATGAGGTTCTCAAAACTTTGCTGGAAGCCTTTATCCTGGTGTTTATTGTGGTATATGTGTTCTTGCAGGATTTACGTTCAACCTTGATTCCTGCTATTGCGATTCCGGTAGCCTTGATCGGTACATTCTTCCTGTTGTCACTGATCGGATTCAGTATCAACTTGTTGACACTTTGTGCGATGGTACTTGCCATTGCGATTGTGGTCGATGATGCGATAGTCGTCGTCGAGGGGGTCCATGCCAAGTTGGACCAGGGATATAAATCGGCGAAACAGGCATCTATCGATGCGATGAGTGAACTTGGCGGAGCGATTGTTTCTATTACATTGGTGATGATGTCCGTGTTTATCCCTGTAAGTTTCATGGGAGGTACAGCCGGTATATTCTATCGTCAGTTCGGTGTGACAATGGCTATTGCTATCGGTTTGTCGGCATTGAATGCCTTGACATTGAGTCCGGCACTTTGTGCTATTTTCCTGAAACCTCATGATGAACACGGTGAAAAGAAGACGACATTCGTATCCCGTTTCCATACCTCTTTCAATGTGGCTTACGATTCTTTATTAAAGAGTTACAAGAAGCGTGTATTGTTCTTTATCCAGAAGAAATGGCTGGCATTCGGAACTGTAGCTGCCTCTATTGCCCTGTTGATCTTCTTCATGCAGGTAACGCCGACCGGTATGGTGCCGAATGAAGATATGGGTACTATCATGGGAGCTGTAACATTACCTCCCGGAGCTTCTCAGGAACGTACATTGGAAATCATGGAACGTGTAGATAGTCTGATCGCTTCCGACCCGGCTGTGAAATCACGTACGGCTATTACCGGTTTCAGTTTTATCGGTGGTCAGGGACCTTCTTACGGTTCATTCATCATCAAGTTGAAAGACTGGGAAGAACGTTCTATGACGCAGAGTGCGGAAGTAGTTTACGGTAGTTTATTTATGCGTGCCCAGAAAGTGGTGAAGGATGCACAGGTATTGTTCTTTACTCCGCCTATGATTCCGGGTTATTCCGCTTCCAGTGATATCGAGTTGAATATGCAGGATAAGACCGGTGGTAGCCTGGAGAAATTCTTTGATGTTTCCAAAGACTATATGGCAGCATTGACGGCCCGTCCGGAAATCAAGTCGGCCCAGACTACTTTCAACCCGAACTTCCCGCAATATATGATCGATATCGATGCGGCAGCCTGTAAGAAAGTAGGCATCAGTCCGAGCGATATCCTTATGACTTTGCAGGGATATTATGGTGGTCTGTATGCTTCCAACTTCAACCGCTTCGGTAAGATGTACCGTGTAATGGTGCAGGCCGATCCTTCTATGAGAGCGAATATGGAATCGTTGAAGAATATCAAGGTCAGAAACGGTAACGAAATGGCACCGATCTCCCAGTTTATTACAATAGAGAAAGTATATGGTCCGGATATCATCAGCCGTTTTAACATGTATACATCAATGAAACTGATGGTTGCCCCGGCTGACGGATTTACCAGCGGTCAGGCACTGAAAGCACTGGAAGAAGTGGCAAGTACCACCCTTCCTGCCGGTTTCGGTTATGAGTTGGGAGGTATGGCACGTGAAGAGGCGGAAACGAGTGGAAGTACTACCGGCTTGATCTTTATCTTGTGTTTCGTGTTCGTTTATCTGTTGCTGAGTGCACAGTATGAAAGTTACGTATTGCCGTTGGCTGTATTGCTTTCAATTCCGTTCGGTCTGATGGGTAGCTTCCTGTTTGTACAGGGTTGGGCTGCGTTAGGTAGCATCCCGGCATTGAAGATGATATTGGGCACAATGTCGAATAACATTTATATGCAGATCGCGTTGATCATGTTGATGGGTCTGTTGGCAAAGAATGCTATTTTGATCGTAGAGTTTGCCCTCGAACGTCGCCGTATGGGTATGAGTATTACCTGGGCTGCCGTATTGGGTGCCGCTGCCCGTCTGCGTCCTATCCTGATGACCTCTCTGGCAATGGTAGTCGGTTTGTTGCCGATGATGTTCGCCTTTGGTGTAGGTGCTCACGGTAACCGTACGCTGGGTACTGCCGCTATTGGTGGTATGTTTGTCGGTATGATCTTCCAGATCCTGATCGTTCCTGCCTTGTTCGTGGTATTCCAGTACTTGCAGGAAAAGGTGAAACCGATCGAATGGGAAGACCTTGACAACAGCGATTTGAATACGGAAATAGAACAGTACGCTAAAAAATAAGTGAGAAGACAATGAAGAAAAATCAAATAATATATATGATGTGTGCAACTGCCCTGCTGAGTAGTTGCCACATCTACAAGGCTTATGATCGTCCTGAAACGATAGATACGTCCGGTCTGTATCGTGATCCGGTATCGGTAACGGATACATTGGCTGCCGATACGACCAATATGGGAAACCTTTCCTGGAAGGAAGTTTTCCGTGATCCTAAATTGCAGGCTCTGATTGAAGAAGGACTGGCGAATAACGTGGATATGCAGGCTGCCGTTCTCCGTGTGGAAGAAGCGAAAACGTTGCTGACTGCTGCCCGTTTATCTTTCCTTCCGTCTTTGAACCTGGCTCCGCAAGGCTCGCTGACCACCATGGGAGGATCCAGCTATGCAAAAGCCTATACTTTGCCGGCTGCTGCTAATTGGGAAGTCGACCTGTTTGGTAAGCTGCTCAATGCAAGCCGCGACCAGAAAGCAATCTATTTGCAGAGCCAGTATTCACAACAGGCTGTCCGTTCACAGTTGATAGGTGGTATTGCCAATACTTACTTTACCCTGCTGATGCTCGACCGTCAGGTAGAGATTACAACCGAAACGGTTGCTATCTATAAAGAAAATGTACGCGCGATGGAAGCAATGAAGACGGCCGGTATGACAACCGAGGCTGCAGTCGTTCAGATGAAAGCCGTATACCATCAGGTTTCGTCTTCGTTAATCAATCTGCAACGCCAGGTTCGCGAAGTGGAAAACTCTTTGTCCGTACTGTTGGCTAAAGCACCGCAACGTATCGACCGCGGCAGATTGGAAGATCAGGTGATCCCCGACGAGATCATGGCCGGCGTACCTTTGCAGTTGCTGGAAAACCGTCCGGATGTGAAGATTGCGGAAATGTCGCTTGCCAGTGCTTACTATACGACAAACAAGGCACGTGCCGCTTTCTATCCCGGTTTGAATATTACGGCAACAGCCGGTTGGACGAACGGTTCGGGTATTACTGTTGCTAATCCGGGACAGTTCATGTTCCAGGCTCTGGCTTCACTGGCACAGCCTATCTTCAACAATGGTAAGCTGATCGCTAACCTGAAGGTATCGAAAGCAGAGGAGAAGATCGCCCAGATGAATTATCAGCAAGCAATTCTTGAAGCTGGTAAGGAAGTAAGCGATGCCCTGCATCTTTACGATGCAACCAACAAGATGTTGATTCAGGACAGACAACAGATCGAGCAATTGGAAAAGGCCGTAACCTATACGAAAGCCTTGTTCCAGTCAGCCCAGTCAACTTATCTGGAAATCCTGTCAGCTCAGCAGAGCCTTCTTAGTGCGCAATTGACAGAAGTATCCGACAACGTTCAGCGTATGCAGGCTGTTATCAACTTGTACAGTGCTGTTGGTGGAGGAAGAGAGTAATAACCATTAAAACTTAGATTATTATGATTAGTCCGTTAGCTTATGTAGATGCCGGTGCAAAACTGGGAGCGAATGTTACTGTTCATCCGTTTGCATACATCGATAAGAATGTAGAAATTGGCGATAATTGCGTGATTATGCCTCATGCCAGTATCATGGGTGGTGCACGTCTGGGAAAAGGTAACCGTGTATTCAATGGGGCTGTTATTGCGGCAGAACCCCAGGATTTCAAATATAAAGGCGACACGACATTAGCCGTTATAGGCGATGATAACGTGATCCGTGAGAACGTAGTGATCAACCGTGCCACGACTCCGGATGGGCAGACTTTTATCGGTAATGGTAATTTCCTACATGAAGGGGTGCATATTTCACACGATACACATATCGGAAACCATTGCGTATTGGGTTACGGTAGCAAGGTCTCCGGTAATTGTTTCTTTGAAGATTATGCGATCTTCGGAGGTAATATATTGGCAAGTCAGGGCAGCCGTGTCGGTACCTGGTCGATGACACAGACCGGTTGCCGCTTCCGTAAGGATGTACCTCCTTATATCGTGGCGGCTCAGGAACCGATTTCCTACTACGGGGTCAACTCCGTAATCCTTTCCCACCAGGGGGTGAGTGAAAAGGTGATCAAGCATATCAGTCATGCATACCGTATCGTTTACCAGGGAAAGACCAGTATTTTCGATGCCTTGCTGATGATTAAGGATCAGGTGCCGATGAGTGATGAAATACAGCATATCATTGACTTTATCAATGATTCGAAGCTGGGTATTATCGGAAGGTAAGACGTTTATTATAGAAAAGAAGAGAGGATATTGCTTGGGCGGTGTCCTCTTTTTTTATAACTATCCACTCCGGGAATTGATGGATACCTAAAACCTGTCTCTTATGGGTTAATCAAAGAAAAACCAATACTTTTAAGAGGTAAATGTGTCTGTTTTGACACTCTCTTATTTTTTCATGCAACAGTTTCATATAGGTATCTGTTGTATAGCCATCCGACTACTTCTTTATAACCCAAATACTACTTCTTTCTGATCTTAAAATAACTGTATGCTAATATAAAGATACCTATCCGTTGATTTTTTGACCTGGGTAGTAAACGTTTTCGACCTAGGTGCTAAACGTTTTTTACCCAGGTCAAAAAATTAGCAGATAAGTATGTTCAGATTAGGAACAAGTAGTATTTGCTTTAGGAGACAACTGTATTTAGAATACAAAATAAGGAACTTTTGTTAGTTGTTTAGGCGTTATCCTTATGGTATATCAATAACAACTGTATAATAATGGCCAGGAAAATATTCATAACTAATGGTCGTAATATTATTAGGCTTTCAATTTTTCCCGTGTATACATTTGCCAGGTTACAAATCACTGTACTAGAGATAAATGACAAGCATAGTAAAAGTATATATCGGGAATAGCGTATTTTATTTTTTCTTTTACATTGTGTATAGATGATAGTAAAAAAGAACCAATATGAAGAACACTCAATAGCATAGAGTAATTGAGTTCCAAATCCAAAAAATAAGTTTTTAACGGAACTTATAATTAACATTCCAATAAAGAATATAGCTGTAAATAATATATATTTGTATATAGACATTTGTTTTCTGGTTTTCCGTAGAGGTCTCTAATGTAAACAAATTAATGGAATATCAAAAATGACAAGAAGATTATTACCATATTTTGATATCATTATCGTATGTGAAAATTCTTCCTTTGAACTTTAAGTCCCTTTTGTCTAGAATTATATATATTGTATTTGAAGGGACATCCTGTGCATAGAGAGTTTTATATTGATCTCCGGAGATACTTATTGAACTCCAATGACTAATATTCCAGTAAGCTAATTCATAGTTATTGATATTGTCTGTTATGTGAAGGCTAGCTAGGTATTGGGTGAGATTAATATGTAATGTGTTCTTGTTGTTGATTTTGTATTTTTTTATATTGCCAAGAAAATCAACAGAAAGAGGGACTCCCATTGTTTTTATGCCACCATAATCTGTTTTAGAGATTGGTAAATACATAATGGATCTTCCAATATTGTGAAATTTATATGATTTATCATCAATCCTTTCTCCTTTAGTGATCTCTTTCCATTTATTATTATTGAATACAGCTAAGTAAATATCTTTTTGTGTTGATTTAATTGAAATCTTGATATTTGATGTCGCTATATATTCATTTGTTACATCTAGATAGTAATTATTATCAAACATTTCAATATTAGTCAATTCTGTGTTAGAGTATACTTGTCGGAATATTTTCGGAGGATGGGCGGCTAGCCAATTTCCTGTTTGCAACATTACTGGATTACAATCTTCATCAAAATAAACGACTTCGACATGTCCATTATTTGTATTCCCCCATAAGGGAATATAGTCTTTCGTTGATGCAATGCCCATAGATCGTAATGCCAGTACTATAATATCTGCTATGACAGAACAGTTTCCTTTTGAAGATAAAAAAGCTTCTTTGTAATCTAAAGAAGGTTTAATATTGAGTGAATTGTTGGAGTAAGATATTTGATTGTTAATGTCTTTGATTATTAATTGCGCAATATTTTTTATTGTCTTTTCATTTTTCATAGTATCAATCAATGGTTTATAGCGTTTCATGAAGAATGATCTCCAGTCTGTTAGATTTTCCTTATTTATTCTATATGGTAGGATATACTCGTAAAATATACTTTTTGTATATCCTTTAGACCAAGGATAGTTTTTCCATGCATAAAATGCTTTGTTACAATTTTCTATTAAATATTGAGGATCAATATATTGTGTGTCATACATAAGATCTGTTTTGATATGCAGATTTAAAGAGTCCAATATGAATTTATAATTGTTTTTATTTATGTGTTTGTCAAATAAAGAGAAATGTGTATTTGTGTCTGATAAATCTTTTATTATTACTTTATGGGTATATTTGTTTGCCATATTTTTAATTAAAAATAATGCTGCGTTATATTTTTCTTTGTCGTTTTTATAATGTTTTAAAACTTTATACAGATTATCGTTGTCTGATTTATAAGAAAGTATATATATAAGCATTAATTGATATAAAGGGAAGATTCTATTTGGGACTATTTTAGAAGCGTAGGTATAACATTTTATGGCTTCGTGAAGATTGTTGATGTTTTTATAGTTGTTCCCTTTTAATATCCAGATAGATGATGTGTTCATGTGCGTTAATATTTTGTCTAAATAAATATTGCTTTCTTCATTTTTTTGACATTTAGATAGTATGACAGCATAATTGTATAGAAACTGTGTGTCATATTTTAACTTGTCTTTAATAGAATTGTAAATTGTCATTTTTTCTTTATCCGATATTGATGTGTTTTTTGTATTTTGCCAAATAGTGTATGGGTTTTTTCTGTTTATTATAGATCCAATGAAGCTAAAGCTGAAAAAAGAAAATAGTATAATTAATAATTTGCATTGTATTTTATTGAAAGAAAAAAGAATCCTTTTTTCAAATGACGCAAGTATTCCAATAAGGATTGTTATTGTTAATAATGTTTCAACCCTTCTTAATGGATAACTTGATAGTGAAACTATTAATATAGATAGAACTGAATATTTTAAAGGAGATATAATGAACTTATTTTCATTCGTTTTGATTGTAAGCAAATATATTATGAATATTAATGTAAGTATTATTCCTATTATTCCATACTCAGCTCCTATTTGTAGAACTTCGTTAAATCCATATTTAGTATTATCAGCGAATATTTTATATTTGCTATCTGGATTTGTACTGAAATAAGATGCCTGGTAATCTGGATATACAGAATAGAAAGTGTTATAGCCGAAACCGAGAATGGGTTTGTCGAATATCATTTTTGTAGTTATCTTGTATATAAGGATTCGACCATCTACAGAGTCTTTTCTGTGATTGATTAAATTGTATAGAAATAATATACCTAGTGATGTAAATAATAAAATGCAAATAGTTGTTTGTTTTATATTAATCTTCCTTATATGATTAATTATTGTGTTACTGCTCTTTATATAAATGTAAATAGTACATATTGATATGGATAGAATAGCACTTCTTGAATCTGTTAGATATATGCTGATAATAATCAGTACTGAGTTTGATCCATATATGATTTTCTGCATAATATCCTTGGTATTCAATAAGAAATAGAATCCAATCGGATAAGTTATGGCCAGATATATACCCGTTATGCCGGAGTTTCTCATTATGCCAATTAAAGGTGATGTATAATTGTTGTATATTGATATGAGAGCATGTATTGTACTTATTGAAATAATAATGAGTAGGATATTAATATTCCATCGTGTCTTTGATATGCAGAAAAACAGAATAATGTAACAGATGATTACATAAGTGTCATTATCCCAGTTCTTAATATTAAAAATAATGTATATTATCCCTATAGCTATATAAATATCATATATGTATATGAATATTCGGTTTTTGAATAGTAGATAATGTAAAATGAATATTATACTAATACTGAAAACAAATATTTCTTTTAGATATCCATAATTAATATTATTTGTTATCAAGGGGTAGAAAAATAATAAACAGGTTAATAAAGTGCTTGGTAATAGATTTGTTTCCCATTTATTTGAAATGTACAATCTGCTTTTTATTAGTAATTGTTAGATAAAATAATTAGTCTATTCTTATAAAACAGAATAGACTAATTTAGATTAAAGTTACTTGTTTGTTTTATACTTTACAGTACCTATTATAATTAATAGAATTATGAAAGTTAGAATTAATGCTTCTATATTGGATAATAGATAGTTCGATTTTAGATCATTTATAATACTTAATTTATAGAATATTAATGATTGTATGATGTGAAATAAAAAAGAATTAATATATAATTCTTTGAGTATTATTTTTTTCTTCTGTATATATCTTGTGACATTTATGAAAAAGAAACAACAGGGAAAAGAGAACATAAGGCTCCTATAAAGAAGATAGCTAAGATTGTTATCTCCTCTTTCTATTATTATGTTTGATAGAAAAAAGAACGCATAGATAAATAATGCGAATAGAGTCCATTTTATTATATTTTTCATCTTGTTGTAATTTAAAATATTTTGTGAGCAGCTTCTGTACCAGAAGCGATACATCCCCCACCTATGGCTCCTGGTACAGCTCCTACTCCGCCTATGCCTGCTCCTCCCAGAGCTCCCAAAGCAGTACCTATCGCATCTTCTTTCGCTATATCCCATACGCCATCCCAAAAACCTTCTTCAGGATCTCCGCTTTTCGTTGTAATGATTTTTTGTTGGGAATTTTTTATCCCTATGATTTCGACTTTCCATTTTTCTAGATTTTCAGTCCAATATATTGCAGAATAACGAGCAACAGAACATCCACATAAGATAGGAAAACTTTCATTATCGCTAATAGCTTCATTTTGTAATATTTCGTTTTCAAATTCAATTATATTATTGGTTATTTTTTTGAAATCAGCTTCTTTGGGAACCGATAGGATATCGATCAAACGTATGAGATAATCTTTTTGAATATTAGTCATAGTTACATCGGAGAAATTAATGGAATCAGGGAGATTATAGTTGTCTGTCGATTTCGTGATTTTATTATTAAGTAGTTCTTTCTTCTTCATAAAAGAAATAGTTGCTTGCTTGATATATGAGATGTCAACAGGTCTTATTCCTGATTTTGTTTTAGGTAACTGGGTTATTTCATCTAAAATGTAATCCATACCTTCATTGTGGAGTTGTCCGATATAATCTTGAGGATTGTTTGAAACTTTACTTTCTTCGTCGAATATGGACTGACAAGAAAATAACACTGTGCCAATTAGCACTAAAATAGATAAATAATAATTTTTTTTCATATTGTTGAATTTTAAATTGAGGCAAAATTACTATTCATTGGTATTATGCGATCTAACCATTATATCATAAATGAGTAATCAAAGATGTTTTTTTGGTTATATTTGTATCTATTTTGTAGTATATGAAAGTTGCGAGCATCATCCTTATAGTAGGTTTCCTGTCAATCATTATAAATCAGGGGATCTGGATTTATAATATGAAGAAAACTTATTATGAAGATTACTCCCTGTTTTTCAACAACCTGTTGAATATCTATGTCCAACAGGAGAGAGTCGGCTCTTTGCCTTTTGATCTGTTTGAAATGGATAAATATTTGCAAAAGCGTTTGGATGCGCTCAATCTTATGTTCATCTATAAATTAGAGCTATATGAAAATGGGCGGATGGTCAATACTATCGGATGCGATGTGAAAAAAGAAGATGATTATGTTTATATCTCTCCGTGTATAAAAATTTCTGATGCTTTATCTTTGCAATGTTCGACAGTTATTCCCTCCTCTTTTATTATAGGGAAAATGAAAAGAATTAATGATATCTCATGTTGGGCAATGGTGATTAGTATCGGATGTCTGATTTATTTGTTGCTTAATATATTGAAAAGAGAAAAGATGTTGAAATCGAATATGTTGGCTATATATGGAACCATACATGATTTGAAATCTCCTTTGAATTTAACTTATCTGCTCATTTCCAGATTTGCAGGTAAAGAATGCGATGAGGCGAAGAAACAGTCTTTTTTGAATTGTAAAGCACAATTGTATACATTGAGTAATGCGATTGAAACTTTATTATCAGTTTTGAAAATGAGAGATCTACCAATTTCATATAAAAAAGAATATGTTGATTTGGTAGGATTGATAAATTCCGTCGTAGGTAATTTATCTAGACTCTACTCTGATAAGCATTTTGTATTATCAATAGAAAATGAGTTGACAACCGAATGGGTTAATGTAGATCCTTTTTACTTGGGAAATTGCATTACAAATCTATTGGATAACTCATTAAAGTATTCCGATGAAAATGTGGCGATTGAGATTTTTCTTGAAAACAGTTCTGATGAATATACTATTACAATAAAAGACACGGGATGGGGGATACCTGCCAAACTTACAAAAAAACTTTTTATCCAATCTTGCAGAGGCGATCACCACAATCAGCCTAGGGGGCATGGTTTGGGATTGTTATATACAGCTCGGGTGATAAAGGATATGGGGGGCTCTCTCGCTTTTCAAAGTGTAGAGGGGAAAGGTTGTACATTTTTTATAACGTTGCCATGCTAAATACAGACAAAAAAATAAAAGTAATAGTTTTCGATGATGATATTTTGTTAGGAAATATGATCGTGTCTTTTTTAAAAGAGGAAGAGATGGAGGCCATTTTTCAATCGTCTTTATATGGAGCAGTAAATGCAGTTCTTTCTTTTGAACCCGATATAATAGTGTTGGATGTTGAAATGGGGGAAGATAATGGGATTGAGTTTGCTTCTGAGATACAGTCCCGTGGTATTACAATTCCTATTTTATTTGTTTCGTCGCATGTTAGAGGATATGAGATTGCTCAAGGTATAGAGGCTGGTGGAAAAGTATATATTAAAAAGCCGTTTGATATGGAAGAACTGATTGTCTACATCCGGCAATATGCCTGTTTTCCAGGACCTTCATGCTTGGTTCCTTTTGGCAGGTTGCAATTGAATAAGGAGACTCGCGATTTGCTTGTTGACAATAGACTGATAAAGAAGCTTAGTAAAACTGAATATCAAATATTGTTATTGTTAATAGAAAAACAAGGCGAAGTGGTTTCCCGTAATTGTTTTTATAAGGAAATTTGGAATGATTGTGATCTTTATGAAGCTAGCTTGAATAATTTTATATCGAAATTGAGAACTCTTTTGCTAGTGGATGATAGCCTGGCTATTAAAACATTGCCGGATATAGGATATATGCTTTCTATTGCCAAAAGAGAAATTGTTGAGTGATTACTCAATAATCAGCTCATAGTCGGCCACATCCAGCCAACGGTCGAATTTGCGGCCTACTTCATGGAAGCTGGAGACTTGTTTGAAGTGTAGCTTTTCGTGTAGTTTTACACTGGGGGCATTGGGGATGGTGATGCAGGCAACCAGCACATGAAATGAGCGGTTGCGGCAGTCTTCGATCAGTTGGTTCATTAATGACCGGCCGTATCCTCTGCCGGGATAGTCGGGATGCAGGTAGATAGTCGTTTCTACGGTTGTGTTGTAGGCTTTTTTGGTTTTCCATTCGTGGGCATAGCAGTAACCGATAACTTTCCCGTCTTCAACGCAGACCCATGCCGGAAAGTTTTCTATGACGGGAGCCAGCCGCTGACGCATTTCCGCTTCGGATGGAACTTCCGTATCGAAGGTGATTACCGTGTTATTCACGTAGTGGGCATAGATCGCAACGATCTCGGCGATATCATGCAATGTCATTGGACGGATCATAATACTTTTTGAGGTAAAGATAATGATAAAATAATAAAGGCTCCTCCATATTTTTCCGGTATGGAAAAGATATGTATTATGTATCTGTAAAAAAGGTAAAATCAAAGTTATATATATTCTCATAAAAAAAGAGGATAACCTCTATGGAGCTATCCTCTTTACTATATAATCAACGAGTTTGTTTCTTGATTATAAAGCACCTACTTCTTTCAGTGCAGCGTTTGTTCCCTTAACAGCGGCAGCGCTCTTAGCGAACAATTCTTTTTCTTCAGCTGTCAGTTCCAGTTCAACGATCTTTTCGATACCGTTTTTACCCAGGATAACAGGAACGCCGATACAAAGATCTGATTCGCCGTATTCTCCTTCCAGATAAACTGAACAAGGAACCATTTTGCACTGATTGTGGATGATAGATTCAACAACGAATGCTCCTGCTGCACCCGGTGCATACCATGCAGAAGTACCCAACAGTTTTGTCAGTGTAGCACCACCAACCATAGTAGAAGCAACAACTTCCTGCAATTTTTCAGCACTCAGCAGTTTGCTTACAGGGATACCTTTGTAAGTAGCCAGACGAGCCAACGGAATCATTGTAGTATCACCGTGACCACCGATTACCATACCTTCTACTTCGTTAGCATTGCATCCTAATGCCTGAGACAGGAAATATTTGAAACGAGAGCTATCCAATGCGCCACCCATACCGATGATACGGTTTTTCGGCAAGCCCAGAGATTTCAATGACAGGTAAGTCATTGTATCCATCGGGTTAGAGATAACTACGATAATTGCATTCGGAGAATATTTCAGGATGTTCTGAGCTACACTCTTCACGATACCAGCGTTTACACCGATCAACTCTTCACGAGTCATACCCGGTTTACGGGGAATACCTGAAGTGATAACAACAACATCAGAATTTGCTGTTTGAGCATAGTCGTTTGTGCAACCTACAACTGTAGTATCGAAACCCAGCAGCTGAGCTGTCTGCATCATATCCATTGCTTTGCCTTCGGAAACGCCTTCCTTAACATCAAGCATTACAACTTCGTCTGCCACTTCATTGAAGGCAAGAACATTTGCGCAAGTAGCACCTACATTACCGGCGCCAACAACTGTTACTTTAGACATAATAATAAGTTTTATATGTTATTACTTATAATAATACTTTCTTTTTTAACGAGGACAAAGGTACAATGTATTGCTGAATAAAGAAATATTTCCGTAAATAATTTATTTGCGAGGACTATTAATTATCACTAAATGGGGGACAGGGGGAAGGCTTGTTTAGAAAGAATGGACTCGCTTCTGATACTATTTGAGTCATCGTAAGAAATTCCCCACTTTTTTTATTTGTGTGGGGAATTTTCCCCCTATAGGAGGGGAATAATCCCCATTACAATGGGGGAATATCCCCATAGCAGTGGGGATATGTTATAGTTTAAATTCATATCTGATTAATTCTGAACCTGCCAATACAAGTAATATTACAGAAATAAGCATTGATTTAAAAACATTTATTATATTTATGAACAATCGCTTGCGGTCGGTAGTTTTTATTGAAAAGGGGTTCACAATCTTAAATCGATATGCATATGGTTAAGTTCTATTCTTCTTTATTCATATTTCCGATATTTTTATTAGCTGTCCGGGGGATTGAAGGGCAGGCGCAGGTCGCTCCGTTACCGACGGATACATTCAGGATGGTTGTGCCTGATTCCATACGGCTGGATGATGAGATAGCCGTTGGATATGCAACGGGGAATCAGCGGACCATGTCCGGTTCTGTTGATAAAGTTTCCGAAAAACGTATGAACAAGGGATTTGTCTCCAGTTCGCTGAACGCTTTGAGCGGACAGGCGGCGGGGGTCAGTATCTCTACCGGAGCAAACAGGGCGGCTGCACTGAGTGCTGTCCGGGTGAGGGGAACGACTTCGCTGACCGGAGGGAACGACCCGCTGGTCATTATCGATGGCGTTTCTTCCGACCTGAATACGCTTAGTTCCATTTATCCGGCGGATATCGAGAGTTTCACTATCCTGAAAGATGCTTCCGAGACGGCACAGTACGGTTCGCGTGGTGCTTCGGGGGTGATCGAGGTGGCGACGAAGAAAGGGAAAGGCGGCGCTTTCAGTATCAGTTACGATGGTAGTTTCGGGGTGGAGGCTGTCTATAAGAATATGAAGATGCTGTCGGGAGACGATTTCCGGGCGGTGGCTTCCGAACGTAATATCGACATACTGGATCTGGGTTATAATACGAATTTCCCGGATGAAATAACCCGGACCGGGATTGTGCAGAATCATCATATAGCTTTGGGAGGAGGCTCTGAAACGTCCAACTATCGTGCTTCCCTCGGTGTTATGGACCGGGATGGCGTGGTACGGACAAACGATTTCCAGAACTTTACCGTTAAACTGGATATCGCCCAGCGTGCTTTCAATGATCGGTTGAAGATAGACCTGGGTGTCTTCGGTTCCCTGCAAAAGAACCGTTATCTGAATGATATCCAGAAGACTTTCTATTCGGCTGCCGCGTTTAATCCGACATTCCCGAACCATCGGGACGAGCAGACCGGAGCATGGAACGGGGTAACCAATGCCAGTCAGATTACCAATCCGCTTGCCTGGCTGGAGGTGAAAGATGATGATTCGAATGCCCATTTCAATACCCATCTGAAGTTTACGGTCAATCTGAGCAAACAGGTTAAGTTTTCAGCCTTCGGTTCCTATACATATAATATAATAGATAACTCCCAGTATCTGCCGACCACGGTATGGGCGCACGGACAAGCCTATAAAGGAGAGAGGAAAATGGAAGACCTGCTGGGTAATCTGTTGCTGAGTTATTCGAATGATTGGGGAAAGCATCACCTGGATGCACTTGGACTGGCGGAAGCTCAGAAGAATATCCTGACCGGATTTTATACGACTGTTACGAATTTCTCAACGGATAAATTCGGATATAATAATTTGCAGGCAGGGGCCGTACGTCTTTGGGAGGGAACGAACTCTTATTATGAAGACCCACGGTTGAGCTCTTTTCTGGGACGTGTCAACTATATGTATGCCGGAAAATATGTGGCGACGGTCAATGCCCGTGCGGATGCTTCCTCCAAAGTCGGCAAGAATAATAAATGGGGGTTCTTTCCTTCTGTCTCGGCTGCCTGGATAATCACGGAGGAGGATTTTATGAAACAGTTCACTTTTCTGAATAATCTGAAACTGCGTGCCGGCTACGGTCTTTCCGGTAATCAGGATGCGATCGATTCTTATAACTCCCTGCAACTGGTGAAACCCAATGGCGTGGTATCGGTAGGAGGCAGTCCGACGGTAACGATGGGCGTAATCCGGAATGCCAACCCCGACCTGAAGTGGGAAGTAAAACGTACCGTGAATGCAGGTATAGATGTCGGTTTCTTCCGTAACCGTCTGTTGATGACTGTCGATTATTATCATTCGAAGACCAGCGATATGCTTTATCTTTATGATGTGAGCGTTCCGCCTTTTGCCTACAATAAACTGTTGGCAAACCTCGGTTCGATGCGGAATAGCGGTGTCGAACTGGGTTTCGGCGTTACTCCCTTGCAAACGAAAGATATGGAATTGAGCATCAATGTCAACGTTACTTTCCAGCAGAACAAACTCCTGTCCCTGAGCGGTATGTACAAAGGCGAACAGATGTCGGCACCGGAATATACCAGTATCTCCGATCTGAATGGCGCAGGTTTCCACGGAGGTTATAACCATATCGTCTATCAGATTGTCGGACAGCCTTTAGGTGTCTTTTATCTTCCTCATTGTACCGGGCTGACACAGCAGGAGGATGGTAGTTACAGATATGAGATTGCCGACCTGAATGGCGATGGTGTGAATCTGGAAGATGGCGAAGACCGTTACATTGCCGGACAGGCGACTCCCAAGACGATGCTGGGATCGAATATCAGTTTCCGCTACAAGCAGTTCGATGTCTCTTTACAGATAAACGGAGCCTTCGGGCATAAGATATACAACGGGACTTCCCTTACTTATATGAATATGGGCAGTTTCCCCGATTACAATGTGATGCAAGGTGCTCCGGAACAGAATATAAAGGATCAGACGGCAACGGATTACTGGTTGGAGAAAGGTGATTACATCAACTTTGACTATCTGACCGTGGGATGGAATGTCCCGCTGGGCAAGTGGAAGAAATATGTGCAGAACCTGCGGTTGTCCTGTTCTGTCAATAATCTGGCAACGATCACCGGCTATTCCGGCCTGACTCCTATGATCAATAGTTATATTGTGAATAATACGCTGGGGATAGACGATAAGCGGAATTATCCGGTTTACCGTTCTTATACGGTCGGTTTGAGTTTTCAATTTTAATAATTAGTAGTGATGAAGAAGTTAGTTTTACTATCCTATATTTTGTGCGGTTTTACTTTTCTTTCCTGTAGTAAGTTCCTGGAAGAGAATCCGCGAGATCAAATTTCGGAAGAGGAAGCCTATGATAATGCCACTTCGGTCTACCTGAACACGGTTGCAACGCTTTATAATTATGTAGGTGGTTACAGCGATAGCCAGGGATTACAGGGAACTTACCGGGGAGTATATGACCTGAATACCTTTACGACGGATGAGGCGATCCTTCCGACCCGTGGCGGTGACTGGTATGACGGTGGTTTCTGGCAAGGTTTGTTTCTGCATAAATGGGGTGTCAGCAGTGATGCCATACGGGCGACCTGGGAGTATTTGTATAAGGTGATTGTGTTGAGCAATAAGTCTTTGGAACGTCTGGACGAATTTTATAAGCAGACGAACAACCGGTATATCCCGGCTTATATGGCTGAGGTGCGTGCTTTCCGGGCCATGTATTATTATTACCTGGTGGATATGTTCGGACGTGTTCCGCTTGTATTGTCGTCATCCACTCCGATGAAAGATGTAAAGCAGAGTACCCGGCAGGAAGTGTTTGAACTTGTGGTAAAAGAATTGCAGGAAGCAGCACCGTTGCTAAGTGCGGAGCGTAGTAACCAGCTCGGTGACTATTACGGGCGTTTGACACGTCCGGTTGCTTATTTTCTGTTGGCTAAACTGGCTTTGAATGCCGAAGTTTACACAAATAATAACTGGACGGCCGGAAGTCAGCCGGATGGAAAAAGTGTGTTTTTTGAAGTCGGCGGTCAACGGTTGAATGCGTGGGAAACCGTGATCGCTTATTGCGATTCCATAACAGCGCTTGGTTATCAGTTGTCACGTACTTATGAAGAGAACTTTTCCGTATTTAACGAAACCTCTGTAGAGAATATCTTTACGATTCCGATGGATAAGAATTTTTATACGAACCAGATGCAATACCTGTTTCGCTCCCGTCATTATAATCATGCGAAGGCTTACGGATTATCCGGTGAGAATGGCTCTGCCGCTACAATTGAAGCGCTCCGGACTTTCGGTTATGATACAGATTCGGTCGATGTCCGTTTCAGTAAATGCTATTTTGCCGGTGTTGTGCTTGATCTGAATGGGGATACCGTTCGGCTCGATACCGGGCAGGTGTTGGAATATCTGCCCTGGAAGGTCGATGTGGATATATCCGGCAAACCGTTTGAGAAGGTGGCGGGTGCCCGTATGAAGAAATATGCAATCGATAAAACGGCGACTAAAGACGGGAAGCTGATGGATAATGATATTGTGCTGTTCCGTTATGCCGATGTTTTGCTGATGAAAAGTGAAGCATTGGTCCGTAACGGGGGAAACGGGGATGCAGAGTTGAATCAGGTCCGTTCCCGTGTCGGAATGCCGGACCGTCAGGCTACTTTAAATAATATACTGGCCGAACGTCAACTGGAATTTGCCTGGGAAGGGTGGAGGAGGCAGGACCTGGTCCGTTTTGGTCTTTTTACACGGACCTATAGCAGCCGTCCGCAGTTACCGGGAGAAAGCAGTGGTTATACGACTGTCTTTCCGATTCCCGAAAATATACTTTCCCTGAATAGAAATCTGACACAGAATCCTGGATATTAAATAAATATGAAAAAAGGATGCCCCCGTTATGGAAGCATCCTTTTTCATATTTGCTATAACTGTTTATTATAACTGAATCCAACGAACATAAGCAAAGTCCATACGGTGAGGCAATTCTTTGTTTACAGGGTAAACACGGAAGCCCATTTTATGAACACCAGCTTCGCTCGGAGTTGTTTTCAATTCAAAGAACAGTTTAGAACCTTCTTCTTTCTTCAGCACGAACGGTTTTGTATAAAGCAATTCAAGCTGATGATTTTCCGAGTTTTCTTTGGTCACAACCACTTCAGCTCCAAGCATTCCCTGAAGGTCTTTGCGGTCGATTACCAGATTGAATGAATATTCTTTGCCGACAACCGGTCCGTCGATAGCCAGATCCTTGCTGCAAGTGAATGATTCAACCTGGAAGCTGTCCCAATGTTCTGCCACTTCTTCTTTCCATGCTGCGATAGCTTTGGCTTCAGCGTAGTTACCTTCACGCAAATGAGCGGAACGGTTAGCCAGTTTGCTGTAGAAACGGCTGATATAGTCGTCCAACATACGTTTCATTGTATAGTCAGGAGCGATCTGAGACATTGAGTTCTTGATATACTGGATCCATTCGGGAGAGTATCCCTTGCTGTTTTTAGCATAGTAAGTCGGGATGATCTCTGTTTCCAATATATGGTAGATCGTAGCGGCATCCAACTGATCCTGATACTGCTGGTTTTCGTAAGTACGCTTGTCGGTCAATGCCCAACCAGCGCCTTCTTTATAACCTTCGTACCACCATCCGTCAAGTACGGAGAAGTTCAGTACACCGTTCATCTCTGCTTTTTCACCGGATGTACCTGATGCTTCCAGCGGACGAGTCGGAGTGTTCAACCAAACGTCGACACCGGCAACCAGGTGACGTGCCAGACGCATGTCGTAGTTTTCGAGGAAGATGATCTTACCCAGGAATTCCGGACGACGTGAGATTTCTACGATATGTTTGATCAATCCCTGTCCGCCGCCGTCAGCCGGGTGGGCTTTTCCGGTAAATACGAACTGGATCGGATATTTTTCATTGTTTACGATCTTAGCCAAACGGTCAAGGTCTGTGAACAATAAGTGTGCACGTTTATAAGTGGCGAAACGACGGCCGAAACCGATCAGCAACGCATTCGGGTTGATCTTTTCAAGGATAGAAACAACCTTTACAGGGTCTCCCTGATTCTTCAACCAGCTCTGTTTGTACTGGCCTTTGATGTATTCGATCAGTTTATTCTTCAGAGTTTTGCGCAGTTCCCAGATATCGTCATCGTTGACGTTCTGGATAGCTTCCCAAAGTTTTTTGTTGGATTGGTCTTCAAAGAATTTTTCACCGAAACGCTGGTGGAAGAAACGTTTCCACTCTGTAGAAGCCCATGTCGGCATGTGTACGCCGTTAGTTACATATCCTACATGCAGTTCATCCGGGAAATATCCTTTCCATACCGGAGCAAACATGCGTTGTGATACTTTTCCGTGCAACCAGCTTACGCCGTTTGCTTCCTGGCAAGTATTCAAAGCGAATACACTCATAGAGAACTTTTCGTTAGAACCCGGGTTTTCGCGTCCCATATCGATAAATTCCTGCCAGCTGATACCCAGCTTACCGGGGAATTCACCCATGTAGCGACCGAACAGGCCTTCGTCAAAATAGTCGTGTCCGGCAGGAACCGGAGTATGTACTGTATAAAGAGCAGAAGCGCGTACAACTTCCAATGCCTGATTGAAAGTAAGTCCGTCGTTCTGGATATAGTTAACCAGACGCTGAGCATTGATCAATGCTGCGTGGCCTTCGTTACAATGATAGATCTGTTTTTTGATACCCAGTTTATCCAGCATCAGGATACCGCCGATACCTAACAGATATTCCTGTTTCATACGGTTTTCCCAGTCGCCGCCATATAACTGGTGAGTGATTGAACGGTCCCATTCACTGTTCTGAGGAATGTCTGTATCCATCAGATACAAAGGAACACGTCCTACGCTTACTTTCCAGATATGAGCATATACGGTTCTGCCTGGGTAAGGTACTTCCAATACCATTGGTTCGCCGTTTGACTGCATTACCTGAGAAAGAGGTAAAGAGTTGAAGTTCTGCGGTTCGTAGTTTGCAATCTGCTGTCCGTCCATAGACAGTGATTGTGTAAAGTATCCGTAACGATACAGGAAACCTACAGCTGTCAGATCGATGTTACTGTCGCTGGCTTCTTTCAGGTAGTCACCTGCCAGAACACCCAGACCACCGGAGTATATTTTCAACACGTTGGTGAGTCCGTATTCCATACTGAAATATGCAACAGACGGTTTAGTAGCATCCGGTTTTACGTCCACATATTTTCTGTAGCTGGCGTAAACTTCCTGGATTTCGGCCATCAATACTTTGTCGGCCTGGATTTCTTCAATACGTTTGAATGATAAGCTTTGGAGTAAAAGCACCGGGTTACCTTCCGTAGATACCCAAAGGTCTTTGTCGATTTTTCCAAATAATTTAGCTCCTTCATGATTCCATACCCACCACAAATTAGTAGCCATTTCGTGTAAGGGTTGTAATGCTTCGGGAAGCATCGAATGTGAATAAACGTCCTTCCAGATCGGACTGTTTGCGTTATTCGCCTTGATTTTCATTATTGTGAGATTTAAAATGATTCAACTTTTAATAAGATGTAAAAAACTGTGGCAAAGATAGAATTATCTTGCTAATTATGAGCTATGTTTAACTGTTTCTTTTAGTTGCAGCTTCCAATGCGTCGCTGAAAGCTTTTTGATAGAAAACAATGAATTTACTCCATTCAGCCTGCTTTGCCAGTTTAAAACAGCGTTTGCGTATTTCTTCAACTTCTTTTTTGTCTTTCTTGACGAGTGAGAGGATTGAAGCAGTGATAGCATCAGCAACATCGAAATAGTTGAAGTCTGTCCGTTCAATAACAGCCACACCTTCGCTGATGTTTTTGCCGGAGACACTTTTTTCCGCCCAAAGGCCGAAGCCGGCCAGATTGGTCGTTACTGTCGGTATGCCAAAGGCAACACTTTCCAGTGGAGTGTATCCCCAGGGTTCGTAGTATGACGGATATACAGTTGCGTCCATACCGATCAGCAGATCGTAATAGGGCTTGTTAAAGATTCCGTCGCGTCCGTCCAGGTAACAGGGCACAAATATTATTTTCAGTTTTTCGGAAGCCTGATTTGTGAATCCTGCGTGTGAGATATAATTTAATACCTTGTCCTGATCCATCAGATTCAGCCAGTGGGTAATAAAAGGCATTTGCATGGGAGAGGTGGTCTGAATATTTTTTTCAATCACCTCTTTCAGGTCGGCGCGTGCGTCGCGGACCCAGGCCGGAACCATCAGGAAGGCAACGACTTCACGTTGCAATTCTCCTGAATTGCGTACACGGTTCATGGCTTCGATGAAGACATCGATCCCTTTGTTGCGGTATTCATACCGTCCGCTGGTCGATACGAGCAATGCATCCGGAGAGATGGGACATCCCAGTAATTTCTCGGCTACATTGATCAATGTCTTGCGAGCTTCTGCACGTTTCTTGGTATATTCTTTTCCTTCGGGAACGAAGTTGGGCTCAAAACCGTTCGGGGTAACAATATCCGGAGCCTTGTCCAGTAATTGCTTACACTCCCGGGCAGTGATATCGCTGACTGTCGTGAAACAGTCCACATGGTGAGCGGTTTGCTTTTCCAGCGAATGTTTGGCCTCCATATTCAGTTCCTTCGCCATCTGGTCGCCGTTGTATCCGTCCATATAAGCATATAATGCTTTGTTGTTGCCGGCAATGGAACGGCCGATAGATGTAGCATGAGTAGTGAACAGGGTTGCAATGGCGGGGATTTGCTTTTTGATATAAAGCGCTCCCATACCCAGCATCCATTCATTGAACAGTGCTGTAACTTTCTTATCGGAAAGATTATAGAAGTTGTAGAAACTTTCAATCACTTTTCCTACTGCATAGGCAAAAATACAGGATTCGTCATAGTCGCCATAAGCGTGCATCGAATCTACCCTGAAGTTTTCCCACATGGAGTAAAAGAAAGCGTCCCGATCACTGAAAAAAGGCTTGAAGTCGATTAATACCACCGGAGGAGTACCAGGTACGTTCCAGCGTCCGACTTTCATTTTTAGTTTGTCAGTGGTTCTTGCATGTTTTTTCCAATCAGCAAACAGAGCATCATCTTCGATAAAGTCCGGAGCGTTAGCGGGTCCCCACACATCAGGTCCGATAAATACCACTTTATCGTTAAACATCTGTTGCAGGGTGTGCGCTTTTGTAGACAGCACTGTGTAGATCCCTCCCACTTTATTACAGACTTCCCAACTGCTTTCAAAGAGATATTCTGGCGTTGTTGTCTTTGTATCCATAAACGATTTTGTTTATAATCAGAGAATTTGAAGCTGCAAAGATACATTATTTTTATCTTTTTTCCTGCGGTGTGAGTTATTTAATAAAGGATTTTGTAGATTTGTAGATATTTTAATGCGAAAATTATGGCTAAAAGAAGAATTTTAAAGAAAGAAATCAGCTATGTAGCAGGTGAACTGTTTTCTGAAGTATTAGTTTGTAAGCTATTTATTCCTGGAGTAGAGGGAGATAAAGCTGATGTTCTGTTGACAAGGATACTGGATATGCAGGATGAATTTATCCGTCGTGCCGGAACTCCGGATGCCAAAGACAACAAAACACTGGTAAAAGAGTATTATCGTAAACTTAGAGTTGATTTGCAGACAGAAGTCGACGCTATTGCTAACGAAATAGGAGAGCTAAGTAAAGAAAAATAATGAAGAAAGCGATCTGTAAGGCACTTCTTCGCATGGCCGGATGGAAACTGGGACCAGTTGGCGAAGATGTGCCTAAATGTGTGATATGCGTTGCCCCGCATACCAGCAATTGGGATTTTATTGTCGGAAAGTTGTTTTATACGGCATTAGGGCGTAACGCCAGTTTTCTAATCAAAAAAGAATGGTTCTTTTTTCCGTTCAATATATTGTTTTCGTGGCTGGGTGGTGTGCCTGTCGACCGTCATCAACGGACTTCGGTAACCGACCAGATGGTTGAGGTGTTTAATAAACGCAAAATTTTTCAGCTGGCTGTGACACCGGAAGGTACACGTAAAAAGGTGGAAGAATGGAAGAAAGGGTTTTATTATATTGCTGAAAAGGCACAGGTTCCTATCATGATCGCTTATTTTGATTATGCAAAGAAGGAAGCCGGGTTTAAAGGATTGTTTTATCCGACCGGGGATGCAGAAAAGGATATTCGTACAATTCGTGAAAGTTACCGGGATGTGACAGCTTGTCATCCGGAAAATTTCGTAAAAGTTTAATTTACTATTATGGCAGACAGCTTACGTATCAGTATGATTCAATCCCATATCATTTGGGAAGACAGAGACGAGAATCTTGGTTATTACGGAGAATTACTCCGGCGTGTGAGTGGGAAAACGGATATTGCCGTACTTCCCGAAACCTTTACAACCGGTTTTTCCATGGAGGTGGAAAAGCTGGCAGATACGATGGATGGCCCGACTGTCCCGACTATAAAGGGATGGGCCGCTAAATATAATCTGGCTGTCGCCGGTAGTTTTATTGCGAAAGAAGACGGAAAATATTTTAACCGTGCTTTCTTTATCACGCCGGAAGGGGACGAATATTATTATGATAAACGTCATTTATTCCGGATGGCTGCTGAAGATAAGCATTTCACCGCTGGCGATAAACGTACGGTAATAAAGTATAAAGACTGGAATATCTGTTTGCAGGTTTGTTATGATCTCCGTTTCCCGGTGTGGAGCCGCAACGTGGATAATGAGTATGATCTATTAATATATGTAGCAAACTGGCCTGAACCCCGTAAAAAGGTATGGAAAGCATTGTTGCCTGCCAGGGCCATTGAAAATATGGCGTATGTGTGCGGTGTGAACCGGGTGGGTATCGATGGTAAAGGGTTTACTTACCGGGGCGATTCCATGATCTTCTCTCCGAAAGGAAAGAAACTGGCAGATGCCGGCAAACGGGAGGAAATAACTCGTACCTGTACATTAAATAAGAGTGATTTGGAGGAATTGCGTGCTAAATTCCCGGCGTGGAAGGATGCAGATGCTTTTTCGATTCTCTGAGTCATAGAGTTATTGAAAAAAAAGAGCGGCTATCAGGAAGAAACCTGGTAGCCGTTCTTTTTAGGAAATACGTAGAGGGTGTGAGTTGTGTTTTGGTAAAAAAAAGCGACTGCCAGAAATTAATCCGACAATCGCTCTTCATCTTATGTGGAAAATGTAATCTATCTTACTTCACTTCTTCGAAGTCAACATCTGTTACGCCACCGTCCTTAGCTCCGCCAGCATTGTTGTTGGCCTGTTGCTGTCCGAAATCAGGTCCCGGTTGTGCACCGCCCTGAGCATTCTGAGCATTGTACATTTCCTGGCTTGCAGCCTGGAATACTGTATTCAGTTCAGTCATGGCAGCATCGACACCTGCAATATCCTGAGCCTTGTGAGCTTCTTTCAGCTTATTCAATGCCGCTTCGATAGGAGCTTTCTTATCAGCCGGAAGTTTGTCACCCAGGTCTTTCAACTGTTTTTCAGTCTGGAAGATCATACTGTCAGCCTGGTTCAGCTTGTCGATACGTTCTTTTTCTTTCTTGTCGGCTTCAGCATTGGCTGCAGCTTCGTCTTTCATGCGTTTTACTTCGTCGTCGCTCAAACCACTGGATGCTTCGATACGGATGCTCTGTACTTTACCGGTTCCTTTATCTTTTGCAGATACGTTCAGGATACCGTTTGCGTCGATATCGAAAGTAACTTCAATCTGAGGTACACCACGCTGTGCAGCAGGTATTCCGTCCAGATGGAAACGGCCGATTGATTTGTTATCCTTAGCCAGAGAACGTTCGCCCTGCAGGATATGGATTTCTACAGACGGCTGGTTGTCGACAGCTGTTGTAAATGTTTCCGATTTCTTAGTCGGGATTGTTGTGTTGGCTTCGATCAGCTTAGTCATCACGCCACCCATTGTTTCGATACCCAGAGACAGCGGAGTAACATCCAACAACAATACGTCTTTTACTTCACCGGTCAATACACCACCCTGAATTGCAGCACCTACAGCTACTACTTCATCCGGGTTAACACCTTTGGAAGGAGCTTTGCCGAAGAATTTTTCAACGATAGCCTGTACAGCCGGGATACGTGTAGAACCACCTACCAGGATTACTTCGTCGATATCGGAAGTACTCAAACCTGCATCTTTCAATGACTGACGGCACGGTTCGATACAAGCCTGGATCAGGCTGTCTGCCAACTGTTCGAATTTAGCACGTGTCAATGTTTTAACCAAGTGCTTTGGAATACCGTTAACCGGCATGATATACGGCAGGTTGATTTCTGTGCTTGTTGTGCTTGACAATTCGATCTTAGCTTTTTCAGCAGCTTCTTTCAAACGTTGCAAAGCCATCGGGTCTTTGCGCAGGTCAACGCCTTCTTCACGAAGGAATTCTTCTGCCAGCCAGTCGATAATCACGTGGTCGAAGTCATCACCACCCAGGTGAGTATCACCGTTTGTTGATTTTACTTCAAATACACCGTCACCCAATTCAAGGATTGAAATATCGAATGTACCGCCACCAAGGTCGAATACGGCGATCTTCATATCTTTGTTGGTCTTGTCAAGACCATAAGCCAGAGATGCGGCAGTCGGTTCGTTCACGATACGGCGAACATTCAGACCGGCAATTTCACCGGCTTCTTTTGTAGCCTGACGCTGAGCATCGCTAAAGTAAGCCGGAACAGTGATAACTGCATCTGTTACTTCCTGTCCTAAATAATCTTCAGCAGTCTTCTTCATCTTCTGAAGAACCATTGCTGAAATTTCCTGCGGAGTGTACAGACGGCCTTCGATATCCACACGCGGAGTGTTGTTATCGCCACGTACTACCTTATAAGGTACGCGGTTGATTTCTTTCTGAACCTGGTCGTAAGTTTCACCCATGAAACGTTTGATAGAAAATATAGTTTTTTCCGGATTGGTGATAGCCTGACGTTTTGCGGGATCACCAACTTTACGTTCGCCGCCTTCAACGAATGCAACGATTGAAGGAGTCGTTCTTTTACCTTCGCTGTTTGCAATAACAACCGGTTCGTTACCTTCCAGTACGGCAACACATGAGTTGGTTGTTCCTAAGTCGATACCAATAATTTTTCCCATAATTTTCTACTATTTTAATTGTTATTATTTTTCGTCTTTGCTTTTTCTCTTGTCGAGTTGCACCAATTAGTATACAAAACGTATGCCAAAGTAACAATGAACGGTTCCGAATTGTTTTTGCTGTCAGAAATAATGACAATACGGCAGATGTTAAAACGATATATTTTTATCTTTGTGGCATAGAAGTGATTCTTGTATAATTTTAGACCGAAGGTGGAGAATATTATTAATTAAATCGTATATAAAATGAAAAACTATCTTGTTTTTACCATGGCTACACTTTTATTGGGAACGGCGTGTTCCTCTAAGAAGGAACACGCAGAAGGGTTTACCGGCGCACCGGGCGAGGTGAAACTGATAACGCTCGATCCCGGACATTTTCATGCAGCACTGGTACAAAAAGTCTCTTATCCACAAGTTTCCAAGGATGTTTATGTGTACGCTCCCACAGGTTTCGATGTAAACGAACACCTGAAGCGTATCGAAGGATTTAACACTCGTGCGGAGAATCCGACACTGTGGAATGAAATTGTTTATACAGGTACCGATTATCTTGAAAAAATGCTTGCCGAGAAGAAGGGTAATGTCATGATTCAGGCCGGTAACAACGGTAAGAAGACAGAATATATAAAGAAGACACTGGAAGCCGGTATCAATGTGCTGTCTGACAAGCCTATGGCAATCAATAGCCAGAATTTTAAATTACTGGAAGAGTGTTTTGATATTGCTAGGCAAAAGAACGTCCTGTTGTATGACATTATGACTGAAAGGAATGAGATTACAACGATGTTACAGCGTGAGCTTTCAACAATTCCGGCGATATATGGTGAACAGCTGAAAGGTTCTCCCGACGAGCCGGCTATCGTAAAGGAAAGTGTGCATCATTTGTTTAAGCTGGTGGATAACAAACCACTGACCCGTCCAGTGTGGTATTTTGATGTAACTCAGCAGGGGGAAGGTATTGTGGATGTAACAACTCACCTGGTAGATCTCGTTCAGTGGGAGGCTTTTCCTGAACAGATCATCGATTATAAAAAAGATATCGAATTGGTCGATGCGAACCGTTGGACAACTTCAATCAGTCCGGAGGAATTTAAGCAGGTGACAGGCACGGATGCTTATCCTGATTTCCTGAAAAAGGATGTGGAGAACGATACATTGAAAGTATATTGTAATGGTGATATCGTATATAAGATCAAAGGGGTAACGGCCAAAGTTTCAGTTATCTGGAATTATACTTTCCCTGAAGGAGGTGGTGATACTCATTTCTCTGTCATGAAGGGAAGTAAGGCCGACTTGATTATCCGTCAGGGACAGGAGCAGGGATATAAACCGGAATTATATATCGAGGCATTGCCTGATATCGATCTGGCTGCTTATGAAAAGGAACTGGCTGCTGCCATGTCGACCGTGGCGGATAAATATCCGGGAGTTGCTTTGGATAAGGTTTCGGATAATGTATGGCAAGTTCAGATCCCTGCAACATACAGGGTAGGGCATGAAGCCCATTTCGGACAGGTGATGGAAAATTATCTGCAATATTTGCAGGACGGAAAATTGCCGGACTGGGAAGTCCCGAACATGATCGCCAAGTATTATGTGACAACGCATGCGTTGGAGATGGCGAAGGCGAAGAAGTAAAGGAAGGCAGGCTATTAGGGAGCGTAGATTGTTTTGGTCATCAGCGCTCCTTAATATTCGGTAGCCAACCAATCGGCAAAGAAATAGTCGTATACACGATAAACACCATCTGTTTGCGTGATAAGGTTTTTCTCCATCAATCCTTTGACTGCCGCTTGTACGGAACTGGCAGAAGGTAAATTGTATTTCTTAATAAAGGCAGAAGATGTTATGCCTTGTGCCTCCTGTTCTTTAGCTATGGCCTGCAGTACCTGTTTTTGCTTGGTTGCAAGGTTTGCTAATATTTCCCGGTAAAGGCTGTCTTGTGTTTGGATAACATTTTTTCGTGCTGTTTCGATCTTATCTGTTTTACACCATTCTCCATGAGCAGTCAGGGCAAATAATTCGTTCATCATCATTTGAACGAACCAGGTATAACCGGCAAACATCGAATAAACTTTCTCAGTAACCGTCCTTTCAATATGTTTCCCACGTTCCTCAAACATACGATTTGCAAACTTGATATAAGTTTCTTGTGGGATAGCTTTCAATCCCATACCTATGGAACTTTGATAGAATGGTTTTGAGGGCGAATTGAACATATTATTCATAAGATGTTGTTTACTACCGGCAAAAATAAACATGGTATGGCTGCATTGCTGAATTTTCGTACGTAGCAGAGCCTCGACATTTTTCTCTTCGTAACCGGCTATTTGCTGAAATTCGTCTATCGCCACAATACAAGGTTTGTCTGCTGATTCTAAATAGTTGAAAATCTCATCCAGTGTGATTTGTGGCGTCTGAATATCTCCCAATCCGATATCGAAGCCGGGTTCTCCCGTCAATGCATCCAGTTTAAATCCAACGCGTAATGAAGTTATTATTTGAAAGAACTTTTCGCTCCAAGACGTTTTCAAAGGTTTTAGTTCGTCATAAATAGATTTTCCCAATAAATAGACAAATTCAGCCAGTGAGGTCGTTGCATAGATATCAATAAAAAAAGTATAATAACTTTCCTTGATTTGTTTCTGACGGAAACAGTGATTTATCAGCCCTGTTTTCCCTAGGCGACGAGGAGAAATCAGAGCTACATTGCGGCCATTCTCAATCTGTTTAATCAAAAAGTCCGTTTCTTGTTCACGATCACAGAAATACTTGTCGGAAATATACCTTCCTACGACAAAAGGATTCGTCACTGCTATATCCATATTTTCTTTTTATTGCAAATGTAATTATTATGTTTATAATAAAAGTATGTTCTTGGGATATTTTAGGAACGTAGTTACTTTATCGGATATTGATTTTACTATATTTCATTAATTTATTATTTATAGCTTTTCTATTCTAATAAATTATATTTATTATCTACAATATCTACAACTATGCTATGATTTAATTGAAAATAAATATATTATATAGTGGTTGCAGGTGAAAATATATCTACAACTAATATCAGTTATCTACCACTATAAGCTTATTTTGTAACTTTTTATTTGTTTTTCTGAAAAGAAGTGCCAGTATTCGCCTGAAGACTGATATTTATATACATCATTATTCTTAGTTATTGAGTGAAAGTAGAATTTACGTTTGTTTCTTGGCAGGCAACGATGGGTGGAGGATAAGGAACGAATAAATAGTTTATTGCATGAAAAACTTTTGTTTTGTACCTGAAAAATTAAAGTTTCTATGTGGTGAAATAAAAGTTTTGTGTCGTATAAACTCTTGTTTCTTCAGCAGGAAACAAATGGAAACAGGTTGGTTGATTCTCTCAAACAGCGTATTCGATGAAGAATAATGTTTATGATGTATCCGGCGAGCAGGAAGATCTTTCGATTGTTAGTTGTAAAAACGGAAAATAGTGGTAGATATAGGTTGGTAATTGTAGATGATTTTTTATCTGCAACAATTATGTAGATAGTTGATAAACAATGGACTGAAGTGTAAGTTGTAGATATGGTAGATAATTTTGAATAATTAATCTTTTTCTGATTCCGATAAATAGAAGAGCCGGGAATCAGATCAAAGGAAAAGAGACATTGAGACACGGATTTAAATTTGTTATTTCGCGTGTCTCAATGTGAAAAAACTACTACTTTTATTTACCGATTTATTGTACCCAACGATTCAAATGATTGTTGGGGGTTTCCAGTAAAAATTTGTAATAGTGAGAATCCGGTAATTGATCGGTAGAAACCACATACATCTGTTTCTTGGCAGGAACTCTCGCGATTTTCTTCCATTGATCTTTGCCACCTTCTTTGTATTGGTTCGTTGAAGAAACATAAATATCCACCATTGCGTCTGGATTGAGGCAATTCCAAGAAAGTGTGACAGAGTCGTCGTAAGGGGAAGTACCCATTTGTGTGATATCTACTTGACCTATAAACGGGATTCCATCCTGTTCCCATTGTACATGTTGCGGAATATTAAATTCCATAAAACGGCAAATGGAAGGGGTTATGTCGACGATGGCCAAGCCCTCTGTGTTAAATCGCTCATTGACAGGTTGGTTAGTCGATATCCAGGTAGTCCGTTCGCGTTTCGACTGGCCGCCATGTCCATGACCATTCTCGCCACGACCATGATCGGTCGTTACTACGATCATCCAGTCTTCGTTAAAATTGGCTTCCCGATACTTCACTGCGTCCCAAATCTTGCCGATCTGTGCATCTGCTTTCTGTGTGTAATCGTCAAAGAAACGTCCGTTTCCTTCAATATGGCCTGCATCGTCCGTATACCATAGATATACCCAACTCAAATCTGCGGCATCCTGTCTTATACCTTTGGCAGCCTGTTCCGTCACATACTCATCGATATCGAAAATGCGCAGGTCTTTCTCCTTTTTCGGGAAACGAAGTGTATCCAAATCATATCCATCGCATATAAAGTCTATCTTCAAATAATTAGTTTCCGGCTTTCCTTCTCCCAACAAGACTGTCCGGTTATCTGTCCAGCTTGAATAAATTGCCGTTTTATACGGTTTAGATTGCTCTTTGGCAATCCGGAAAATCGTCCAATAATTGTAATTAGGCTTCAAATTCGAATTACCATCTACATTATGTTTATTCATCCAGGTAGCTGTAAGTAAATTGGTATAGCCGATTGCTGAAATTGTCGGAGTTTGCGAATAACTTCCAATTTCTCCTCCGGTATAAGCTCGGGCATAAGCTCCTTTGGATGCGATTTCGTCAATAGCTGGTGTGTTTAGACGCTCTATCATGTCGGCAGGAATACCATCAACAATAATAAACACAGCTTTTTTTGTTTTTGCAGCCATAGATATTAAAGAAAGACTGCAAAAAAGTATTATCCATTTGAGTTTCATAAGTCTGTTTTTATTTTAATATCCACATTAATTCATTCCAATCGTCATTACCATTATATTGACGTTGAATCGCTTCTTCCAGGTTTTCGCGGTTAAAATCATACTCCCGCTGTTCATATCTCCATCTCATTGGCATCTTGTCCGGAACGGTATTCATGTTTGTTGACGGATTAACGGGAAGTTTAGGGTATCCGGTCCGACGAAAATCATAATAGCAGGTATAAGTATTATGCATGAACAGGTCCAGATATTTTTGTGTGAGGACTTTATTCAAGTCGTTTTCAAAAGTACTTTCTTTTGCACCTAATTGTAATTCGGGTTTGTCTAAGAAAGACTGAATATAATCGTCTGTTATTTCTCTATTATGCCTGTAAGCGAGAGGTGTGTAAGCAGCGGCGAAATTCATACTGGCTTCAATCCCCTTATGATAATAAGAGTTTGCATCTCCATCAATCCACCCCCTGAGACAAGCTTCCGCTAAAACGAAATTTAATTCAGCATACCCCATTTGGATTGTTGGCTGGCAGTTGTCTATTTCAAAGAAACGGGAATTTATATTTGATATGCTATCGGCAGTGTATAAATCCAATATTTCACTATACACCCGGGATGGGTCAATTCCTAAATAAGCATCCCAGTCTTCGTCGGGTATACCCGCTTTGGTTTGTGCCTTTGCCGGGTTGCAGTAAAAGAAAAGACGATTGTCCTGATATTTTTTCAGAGTATCTATTATTGTTACAGATACTCCCGAGTAAAAATTGAATCGTGAAAGATAAAGAGGATACAGTTGAGAAGATAATGTTCCGTAAACTAACTGGAAATTGTCGGCGTTTGACTCAAATAAAACTTGTTGAGAGACGATTGCCGTAAAGCGTTGTTTAACGTTCAGTTCTGCCTCTTTCTCTTTTTTAGACAAGCTCATCAATATCCTTAACTGCAAAGCAGATACAGCTCTTTTCCATTTTTCAGGATCTCCGCCATACACGAAATCTCCATCGAAATTACGAGTCGCATTGGAAAAATGTGTGTACGAAGCATCCAGGTCATCCAACATTTGTACGAATACTTCTTTTTGGGTATCATATTTCGGTTTGATATTTCCTTCTTCTCCTTTCAATGCATCCGAATAAGGAATATCTCCCAGACTCATCGTTGTGTCATAAAGCCTGAATACTTTAATAAACAGAGCTAGTCCTTGATAAGCCTCCTTATCGACATCCGACGCCAATTCTACCATCTTAAGACAGTTTGTCAGGCTATTGTATACTCCAAATCCGGTTGTGTTTATCCGGTTATACTGGACTTTTCGGCTATCTTCCGCTCCCTCATGCCAACTGATCATTTTGGTGAGGAACATATCGTAAAAATATCCTTTAGGATCAGATTTTCCACCTATTCTCAAGGTCTCTTTCAATTGTCCGGTAGCCAACATTCCCGGAGTTGCGGTAGTTGCAGAATCCGGATTCGTATTAATTTCATCAAATCTGCTGCAGCTATAAGTCATGCATATTACTACAACCAAAAGACAACAGTTGATATATGATTTTATTTTTTTCATGTCATTTCTGTTTTAAAAGTTCAACTTTAGATTCACCCCGACATAACGTACAGACGGCGAGTTTATATTTTCTGTATCGACATCCGGATCCGAAAATTTAAAACCTTTCGCCCATATTAATAGATTTTGTCCTACCAAGGCCGCTTCCGCCCCTTTCACTATATGTGTACAATATTTTTTCGGTAACCGATAGCCGATTGATAATTCCCTTAATTTGAAAAAGGTTTTACTCTTCTTAAAGTTCGATTTAGAAGAACTGCCATTATAAGAACGCATATAAGTTTCATAAGAAACGGCTACATCATTCGGAGCAAAAACACGAGTGTCTTCAAGTATATTTCCGTCAGAATCATACTTGACATCTCCGGAAATAACTTTTACTCCTTCAGCGATATACCCTTCATGGTTTCCGTTTACCACTTCATCATACCGATATTCGTTATCAGAATCGATATGCCGCCCGGAATGCCATAAACGAGAACTCATGTAGTCAAACATATGACCACCGACGCGACCGTCAAACGAGAAGCTCAACGTAAAATCTTTATAATTGAATGTATTTGTCCAGCCCCAGATCCATTTGGGGTTATAACTGCCTGCATAACTGGGGTAAATGCTTTCCTTTGGCATTCCGTTGTAGAGGATCAACTGTCCTTCGGGGGTTCTTTCCCAATCATACATTTCCAGCCAGTTCCAATCTTTTCCGGCTGCCACCCAAGGTTTTTGGGTCGAATATTTTTCGTCAACTTTTGCATAGTAGTACCGATCGGCGGCCCAATTGAATGAAGAATTCCATGAAAAATCTTTTTCTTTGATAATGTCGCCGCTGATTGTAAATTCAACTCCCTGGCTTAGTTGTTCTTCCCCGTAATTTATCAATGTATTTGAGAAACCGCTGGCATAGCTCATGTCGACGTATCGTTGTAAATCATAAAGAAGTTTATGGTAATAAGCCAAGTCGAATTTTAATCGGTTATTGAAGAAATATAAATCCGTACCTATTTCATAAGATCGGGAAGAACGGGGACGTAATGAGACGTCACGAATTGTAGAAGGATAAAAAGCGGCAGTCGTATTACCCCAGTAATTACGTGAAACGCTATACGTCGAATTTATATCATATACTCCGGTCGGATATTTGGTTTGTGCCCATGAACCTCTTATCTTCCAAAAATTGAAAATCTCGGGCAGCGGGGCAAGTTCAGATATAACAAGGCTTCCGGAAATGGAAGGATAGAAATAAGACCGTTCTGATTTTGCCAAAGTAGAAGCCCAGTCATTACGTCCGGTAACTTCTATAAAAACAGCGCTTTTCCAGGAAAATCCGATTTTTCCATATAGACTGTTTATTTGTTCCTTAGTCACGGAAGAAGATGTAGTTGCCGGATCTACGGATGCATTCAATGAAAAAAAGCCGGGCATATTCAAGCCGTTGCTGGTAGCAGATTTTTGTTCATTATTTTCTCTGAAATATAAAGATCCTCCCAGAAAACCATCTAATGTAAAATCTCCCAGTTTTTTATTTGCCAATAACATCACATCATCGGTTGTACTGTATCCTGAATAGTTTGACAAGCTATATCCTCCTTTGCGGTTGCTTCGTGTGCTGATAGGTTCTTTAAACACGTATTTATTTCTGAACGCATCACCTCCTACACGCATAACCAATTTCAACCAATCGGTCAGTTCCAGGCTCATATTCAAACTTCCATTTGTTAGATCTTGATGGCGTTGATTGGTACGTTCATAGGCCAGAAAGTAAGGATTGTCATACCACCAATCATCCATCCAGTTTTGTTCTTCCTGCACTTTTCCTTCTCTCCAGTAATTACGATAATCTCGGATATCATATTCCGCCCCTGTCCAAATAAGCAGATTATACATATAACTCCCCATTCCATAACCGGCTCCATTATTATTTGAGAATATATTTTTATTGTAAGCGATCTCTGCATCTAAATGAAATTTTTTGTAATCCATGACACCGCCCACAGAAAAAGTCAGTTTCTGTTGTTTGGAATTCGGATATTGTCCTTTATTATACACATGGTTCAAAGATGCACGTACACTACCGAACTCTCCTTTTTGCGAAACGCTGATATTGTTGTTGGTGACTAATGCCTGTTCAAGGAAATTTTTGAAATTATCTTTTCCTTTAGAGGTTAAAGGTTGGTCTTCCCATTCATAGGTGGATGGATTATATAGACTGACTACCCGGCCTATATCCAACTTATCTCCCCATACATAATCTCCAGGGGCGTATTTCCCACTTCCTCCCGAACTATATGAGTTTTGCACTTTTGGTAATTTTAAAAAACCAGCATGAAACATTGTATTAGAGTTCACGGAAATATCCAGTCCTTCTTTTTGTGCTTTTTTGGTTGTCACCATAATAGCGCCGTCTCCACCTCTCGAGCCATAAAGTGCCGAGGCTGTAGAACCTTTCAAGACACTGATGGATTCAATATCATCTGCCGGTATATCAGACATGGAGACATTATAATGAGGGATTCCGTCTACTACCAGTAAAGGCGTGCTTCCACGTAAAGTCAAAGTTGGGGCTGCAGCAAATTCCGTACTGTTCTTAATATTCAAGCCTGCAATTTTTCCTGTCAGGGAAGTTGCAACGTTTGCTCCTTTGGCAACAGTCAATTGATCGCTTTTCACTTCCTGAACTGCGTATCCCAGTGCCTTTTGTTCTCGTTTGATGCCTAAAGCAGTAACGACAACTTCGTCTAACAATTCCGTGTCATCTACTAAAGTAATGGAGAGATCCTGTTTTTTATTAATAGTGATTTCCTGTGTGTTGTAACCGATATAGGATATTAGTAAGACGTCACCTTCGACAACTTCCAGCTGGAATTTACCATTGATGTCGGTGATGGTTCCGTTTATAGTGCCTTTGACTAGAATGTTAGCTCCTACAATCTGTTGGCCTTGAGCATCAAGAACTATCCCGGAAATAGTTTTGATCTGTGCTTTGAATAGAGCAATGTGTTTATTGGATATGCGAAAAGAAATATTTCTTTTGCTGCGGAGTAGACTCCGCAGTATTTCTGTTAAATCAAGATTGGTTTCTTGGATGGAAATCCTTTCATTTTTATCAATGTCGGAAGTATTATAAACGAATTTATATCCGGTCTTTTCTTCTATCTCATTGAATATCTCTTCAAATGTTGCATTTTGCTTATTCAGGGAGAGTTTTACTGTCTGTGCATGTATAAATGAAATATTGATAAACAGAAATAGTAAAAGAAGTCCGGTAACACTGATTTTGTGTTTAAAAGTCTGTTTTGATGAGGTATAATGCCCCTTACAGGTAAAATCCTTCTGATTTTGCCTGATAAATGAAATTTTATCCATAATTTTGTATGTATTAATTTAAAAATTAGCAGGTATATATCTGCTGATTAACAATGTAGAATTCGGGAATGGTCTCAACATTCCCAATTCTTTTGTATCTGTTTCTTTGAATTAAGTAGTGTTTTTCATGTGCTATCCATAATTGTTTGTTTTTTGTGGTTTAACATTCTGTGTTTATTTGAGGAAAATTTCTCCTTTCCTTTTTTCTATTTTATATCGGGCGGAGATCTGTAAAACAGATAATATTTCTTCCAGTGTTTCTTTTTCCGTAAAGTTCGCATTGAAAGTCTGTCTTTTCAGATTTTCGTTTTCGATATGTATTTTCACATGGAAAGCTCGTTGCAGCTCTTGCATGATATCTTCTAATGAATTGTCTTTGAATTCAAATACTCCTGTAACCCACGATATTGTATTTTCCGGACGTATAGTCAAAATCTTTAGGTCATTATCCGATTTAAAATATACCGCTTGTTCACCTGGCTGTAGTATCTGGTCTGCTGTTTGATTTTGATTTGTACTTTTGTATAGTCCGATTTTTCCAGTAAGAAGGGTAATCAATGTTTTGTCTGATTCTGTATCAACATTAAATGTTGTGCCTAATACTTTGATTCCAACTCCATCGGTCTGAACGATAAAAGGCCTTTTTTCATCTTTCCGGACTTCGAAGAATGCTTCTCCTTTTATTATTTCAACTTGACGGATTTGCTGACTGAATTCTCTCGGATAACGTAGACAGGCATTTGCATTTAACCATACGACGCTACTATCCGGTAATGTTATTTTTGTTTTAGCATCAGGAACCGCTGTTGTTTCATAATAAACAAGTGCTCGTTCTGGTTCTTTATCTATTAGGAAGATACTGGTAACCACTAATAGGGCAATGGATGCAGCTATAGATAAATATTTCCAGGCGGAATTTCCTCTATCAGCATAGGATATGACAACAGGTCGTTTGACTCTATCTACTAAACGATCGAACATATGTTTTTCATCAAATGGCAAAGACTTAAAATGTATACGCTTTGTCAGTGATTCGAGTTCTTTGTTATTTTGTTCATTTTTCATCTTATTCCGATACCTTTGTAAATAAAGATGACAGGTAAAGTAAAAAACTCCTACTCAAGATATGAAAAAAATATACTTTTTTAGGATGCATTCAAAATTCATCGATAAATAGTCATTTACATGCTCATTTTTTTCTTAACTCTAACATCTATGGTTGTTGTGTATTTTTGTATTGTATATCATATGTGGCATATAAAATACTTTCATGAAAAGATACATTTTTTATCTTTAGGTAGTATCTTGAAGAATTTTTAATTACATTTACTGACTAATATATTGTAAAAAGACTGTATTCGAGATGGAGAAGGAGAGTGGCATGTCTCTTTTTAAAAGTGTAGTGAGAGGGGATGAAACAGCGTTCCGGTTATTATTTGAAACTTATTCCCGGCGTCTGTTCCATGTCGCTTATTATCTGAATTCTCGTGAACTGGCGGAGGAAGCTGTTCTGGATGTCTTTACTGTTATTTGGCAAAAGCGGGAAACGTTGTCCCATGTGAAAGAACCGGAACGTTATTTGTATATATCAGTAAAAAATCAGGCTTTACATTATGTAAGAAGAGGGTATGTGCAGGAAAAAGATTCTTTTTCTTTGTATGAAATGGAACTGATCCCGGATTCGGATACACCAGAAAAAAGTTTGATGGATGAGGAATATCAAGTGTTAGTCCAACAGGCTATTGATTCTTTGCCCCCCAAATGTAGAGAAGTTTTTCGTCTTGTGCTCTCTGATAAATTAAAGAATCGGGAAATTGCCGATGTATTAGGAATTAGTGAGAAGACAGTGAATATACATATTGCTAAAGCTTATGAACGTATTGCAGAATATGTAAACCGGCAATATAAACAGGTGAAGTTTTTTTTGTTTCTTTTCTTTTAATCCGGAAGATCATAAAAATCCCCGAAGCCTGTATCGCTCCGGGGATTTTTTATTTTTTCATTTCCTTTTCTTCCATCATGTCGAGTTCGTTCTTGTCGGAATCAATAAACTTGTATTCCAGAAAACCCAGACTTTGGTTAGGAATGACTTTCATACCCATTGAGTATTTTAGTTTCCATTTCATACTGAGGGGATAAAGCCCCTTGTTTACGAATGCTGCCACGTAGGGATGTACGTGCAGGGCGAATTTCTTTACATTATGCTTATTCACTAAACAATCGATCTTACCTTCCAGATTGTCGGTAAATAGGATCGAAGGTTTGATTGTCCCTGTGCCGAAACAGGTAGGACACGATTCTGTTGTATCCACATCCATTGCCGGGCGTACCCTCTGGCGGGTAATCTGCATCAGACCAAACTTACTTAAAGGCAGGATGTTGTGTTTGGCCCGGTCGCTTGCCATCGCTTTAGTCATGTGTTCAAACAACTTCTGTCGATTGGCGGCCTCCGCCATGTCGATGAAGTCGACCACAATAATACCGCCCATATCACGGAGACGAAGCTGGCGTGCAATTTCGTCGGCGGCGGCTGTGTTTACGTCGATAGCTGTTTTCTCCTGGGCGTCGCTCCCTTTGGAACGGTTGCCGCTGTTCACATCTATCACGTGCATGGCCTCGGTATGCTCGATAATCAGGTAAGCTCCACTTTTATACGTAACCGTACGTCCGAACAGCGATTTAACTTGTTTCGTGATACCGAAATTGTCGAAGATAGGTAATTCGCCGGTATATCGCTGTACGATCTCTTCCCTTCCGGGAGCGATCAGGCTGACATAATCGCGTATGTTATGATAAACATCCGCATCGTTTACGTAAATGTTCTGGAAAGACGGGTTGAAGATGTCGCGGAGCAAAGCTACCGTACGTGCCGTTTCTTCATATACAATCGACGGCACTTTCAGTTTGGGAACTTTGACGATGTTATCTTCCCATCGTTTCACTAATGTCTTTAATTCATGGTCGAGTTCAGCAACACGTTTTCCTTCGGAAGAAGTACGTACGATCACGCTGAAATTTTTCGGCTTGATGCTCTGAATCAACTGCCGCAAACGGGCACGTTCTTCGCTCGACTTGATTTTTGTGGAGACAGAGACCTTATCGGCAAATGGTATCAATACGATGTATCTTCCGGCAAATGACAGCTCGGAAGTCAGTCGCGGACCCTTTGTTGAGATCGGCTCTTTGGCAATCTGTACCAACACCTCTTGTCCTACTTTAAGCACGTTACTGATGCTTCCGTCCTTTTCAATCTCCGGAAGTATCTGTACTTTTGAAATGGCGGGCATCTTTTTAGGGTCGCCAAGTGCTTGTTTAAGGAACTTTTGTTGGGTGTTGAAGTTAGGACCTAAGTCCAGATAATGAAGAAATGCGTCCTTTTTGTACCCTACGTCGATAAAAGCAGCGTTCAAACCCGGCATCAGTTTTTTTACTTTGCCAAGATAAATATCGCCTACGGCAAACGAGACATTGCGGGCCTCCTTCTGGAGTTCCACAAGGTTTTTGTCTTCCAATACGGCAATAGATACCTCTTTGGGTTGTACATCAACTACTAATTCACTTATCACTTAATAAGAGGGTTTTTTAATTCAGACCTTTCTAAATACGCAAAGAACAAACTTAAAAGGTCACTTATTAAGTTTGTTCTTTAGAGTTTCTCAATAGACTTATTTCTTTTTATGTCTATTCTTTTTCAGTCTCTTTTTGCGCTTGTGCGTAGACATTTTATGTCTTTTTCTTTTCTTTCCGCTAGGCATTGTTTCTAAATTTTAAATTAAACTATAATTACTAATTACTTAACTTCGTTCAGGAAAGTTTTAGCCGGCTTGAATGAAGGGATGTTATGCTCCGGAATGATGATCGTAGTATTTTTTGAAATATTACGAGCAGTTTTCTGGGCTCTCTTCTTAATAACGAAACTTCCGAATCCTCTCAGATAAACGTTTTCACCCTGAGATAACGAACTTTTCACGATGTCCATGAAAGATTCTACGCTATTCAATACCGTCTGCTTATCGATACCGGTACTTTTTGAAATCTCGCTAACAATATCTGCTTTAGTCATGTCTATAAATTAATTAATGATTTGGACCTATTAATTTTTTGGAATGCAAATATATAGCTTTTTATTTAAGTGGGAAAAGAATTGCCCGCCATTTTTTAATAAAAAAGATTCCTTACAATTCATTATATCTGTGTATGTTTGCATTAATCAACGAGTTGAGAGTTTCAAAACTACAAAAACAGGACATTTTAACGCAAATGGAAAACGAATTGGAAGTCAGCCATATTTTGCTGGCCTGGTATAAAACGAATAAGAGGATGCTGCCCTGGCGGGAATCGTCCGACCCGTATATAATCTGGATATCGGAAATTATCCTTCAACAAACCCGTGTCGCTCAGGGGATGGACTATTTTTACAGGTTCACCGAACGCTTCCCGGATGTCGCTTCCCTGGCAGCGGCGGAAGAGGACGAGGTGCTGAAATATTGGCAGGGGTTGGGTTATTATAGCCGTGCCCGTAACCTGCATGCTGCCGCAAAGAGTATCATGGAACAGTTTGGCGGCGTTTTCCCTCGGGAATATAAAGAGATATTGTCTTTGAAAGGTATCGGTGAATATACGGCTGCTGCCATTGTGTCTTTCGTATGGAATAAGCCTTATCCGGTTGTCGACGGGAATGTGTACCGTGTCTTATCCCGGCTGTATGCGGTCGACACGCCAATTGATAGTACACTGGGAAAGAAACAGTTTGCGGAATTGACCGCTCTTGTGATGAATCCCAAATATGCGGGGACGCATAACCAGGCGGTTATGGAGTTCGGGGCCTTGCAATGTGTTCCTCAGAATCCGGATTGTGAAGTTTGCCCGTTGAAGGAACGTTGTATGGCCTATGCTTCGGGTAATGTGCAAGCGTTTCCGGTCAAGCAGAACAAGGCGAAAACACGGCCCCGTTATTTTCATTATCTATACATTATATATAAGGGGCAAACCTGGCTTTCGCGCCGGGGCAAAAAAGATATCTGGGAAGGGCTTTATGAATTCCCATTGATCGAGACGGCGGAACCGATGGATTTTGCCGGATTGCAGCAAACGGAAGCGTACCGGAAACTGTTTGACGGTGCCGGTCGGATGAATGTTTCCGTCGATATGTCCGAAGTGAAGCATGTCCTTTCCCATCAGATTCTTTATACGACATTTTACCGGGTCGAGATCGAAAAAGTGACGGACGCATTGAATTCGTATCTGGCTGTTCCGTATGAAGATATCGAACGTTATGCCGTCCCCCGCCTGGTACATATTTATTTGGAGAAATTAAACGGAAATTTGTCTGAATGATCGAATTTATGTTTCTTTGTAAGATATTAAAAGAATTACAACTATGTCATTGAATAAAGTCATATTGATTGGTAACGTGGGCAAAGATCCCGACGTTCGTTATTTCGACAGCGGTACGGCCGTTGCAAACTTCCCTTTGGCAACTTCCGAAAGAGGTTACACACTGGCAAACGGTACGGTTGTGCCGGAGAGAACAGAATGGCACAATATCGTGGTTCGCCGCGACCAGGTTGCTTTTGTTGAGAAATGGGTGAAGAAAGGTTCGGGTGTTTATGTAGAAGGAAAGATTCGTACCCGCAGTTATGACGACCAGAGCGGTGTGAAACGTTATGTGACTGAAATTCATGCAGACCGTATTGAATTTTATAATACGGGCACACGTCCGGCCGACGGTACGGCAACGAATGCCGGAACAGGTTTCCAGCAAGGCGGACAGCCACAGGCAACACAGCAGGCAACGTCTTACCAGCAACCGGCGCAACCGGATATGTCATCAGATTCAAACAGTGCGGATGATCTTCCGTTCTGATATTGTTTAACTAATACGGTTCCCCTTGGACTCAGACTATTATTTATCGGGCTTATTCGATCAGGTTACTATACAGGCGCTCACAGCAGGCCCTGTTATAGCGTTAAGCCTTGCTTGTTTACTGCTGTTGGTGTCCGGCTTCGTGTCGGCATCGGAAGTGGCATTCTTTTCTCTTTCCCCGGGTGATATAAACGACATCCGGGAGGAGAATTCGCCTTCGGACCCGTTGATCCGGAAATTACTGGACCGCTCCGAATATTTACTTGCGGCTATTTTGATTGCCAATAACTTTGTGAACGTGGCCGTGGTTATGCTTTGTACCTACGGTATCAATTCTTTGATCAATTTCTCGGCTGTCCCTGTCTTGGGTTTCATTCTTGAGACAATCGTACTGACCTTTTTGCTTTTACTTTTCGGCGAGATCATGCCTAAGATTTACGCACAGAAAAATTCGCTCCGTTTCGTTCGCCGTTCCGCCTCGGTGTTGAATATGGTGGAACGCCTCTGTCGTCCGCTTTCGGTGGTATTGGTTAATTCTACTTCTATTATCAACAAGGCGCTGGTGAAGAAAAAATATGACTTGTCGGTCGATGAGTTATCCAAGGCTTTGGAGTTGACCTCTAAAGAGATTCCGGAAGAGAAAGAGATGCTGGCTGAGATCATCAAGTTCTATAATAAGACGGCCGATGAGATCATGACGCCCCGTTTGGATATGGAGGACATCGAGATAAAGACCAGTTTTCGTAATGTGATCGATTTCATTATCAAATCCGGTTATTCGCGAATCCCTATATATGCCGAATCGGAAGATAATATTAAAGGTATCCTTTATATAAAGGATTTGCTTCCTTATATAGAAAAGCCGGATACATTCCGCTGGCAGAGCTTGATTCGTCCGGCTTACTTTGTTCCCGAAACAAAGAAGATCGACGACCTGCTGGAAGAATTCCGTACCAATAAGATTCACATGGCGATTGTGGTGGATGAGTTTGGCGGTACATCCGGTATCGTGACGATGGAAGACATTCTGGAGGAAATTGTCGGTGAGATTTCGGACGAATATGATGAAGATGAAAAGCAGTTTGTCCGTCTGGCAGACGGTAGCCTGATCTTTGAAGCCAAGATTTTATTGACAGACTTCTTCCGTGTTATCAATACAGACCCGTCTGAGTTCGGCAAACTGACGGAAGATGTAGAAACGCTTGCCGGGCTTTTGCTGGAAATAAAAGGTGACTTCCCGCGCCGCAGGGAGATCATAGATTATGGCAAGTATCGTTTCCAGATTCTGGAAATGGATAACCGGAGAATCCTGAAAGTGAAATTCAACTGCATTTCAGAAATAGAGAAAGAAGGAGAGGAGTGATGAAGCAGATTCTGTCCGGCATGGTTTTCTTTTATATCCTGTTGTGCTGTGTGTCTTGTACGGAATATACACCGAAACCGCGTGGTTATTTCCGTATCGAGCCGCCTCAGGCACGTTATCAGGTGTTGCCTCTGGACAGTTTGCCCTACTCATTCAATGTTTCTCAGTTGGCTATTGTCGAGCTGCCGGAGATTGGAAGTCCTGAAGGATGGATCAATTTGTCTTATCCTTCATTGGGTGTAAAGATTTATTGCAGTTATTTACCCGTCACCCGTTCTACTTTGCAAATAGCAGAGAATGAATCGCGTTCCCTGGTTTCCCGCCAGGCGAAGCAGGCGAAAGCGGTAAAGGAACAAGCCTATAGCAATCCGGACGAACGGGTGTATGGCTCTCTTTTCCTGTTGGATAGGGAGTCTGCTTCTCCTGTGCAGTTTATGCTGACCGACAGTACCTCTAACTTCTTTCGGGGTGCTTTATATTATGATTGTGTACCGAATGCCGATTCGTTGGCACCGGTTACAGATTATCTGAGAAAAGATATTATCGAGTTGATACAATCCTTTAGCTGGAAAAAGTAATGCCTGCCCTGTTTAAATACACAGAGCCGTTATTGGGTGTCTGGAAGATTGAAGAAAGTTCGGAAGAATTGCTGTCGATGCTGGAACAGTCATCCGAATATCTCCCTTTCCTGCAACAGATAAAAACAGAAAAACGTCGTCAGGAATGGCTGGCGTCTCGTGTTCTCCTGAAAGAGTTGGCGGGAGAGGAGTTGCTGATCGCTTATCATGACGATGGCGCTCCTTACTTACCTGATTCATCCTTATCACTGAGCATTTCCCATACGAATGGCTATGCGGCAGTGTTGTTGCAGGAGCAGGGGGCTGCTGGTATAGATATAGAATACCGTTCCGACCGGGTATTAAAGATACGTAGCCGTTTTATGTCTCCGGAAGAGAATGCGTCGGTCGGTCCGGATTATGAAACAGAACATCTGCTTGTCCACTGGTGTGCCAAGGAGGCTTTATTCAAGATGATCCGGCAACAGGATGTTGACTTTATAGAACATCTGCATGTGGAGCCGTTTACTTATACCGGTTTCGGAGAGCTTTGGGCGTTTGAAACCCGGACTCCCGAACGAAAGTCGTATGTTCTGAGCTATAAAGTATTTCCGGAGTTTGTTCTTGTTTATAGTATCCCTTCCTGCTTTGGCAATCCGGAATAGAGAGGTTGTTTTTATCCGTTCGCAACATTCTACCGATAGCTTTGTTCTAAATGATAGAGAAGTATATTTATATAAATTGTTGAGTAAATAATAAAACAGGTGTATTATATATTAGGAGAAAAGTGTATCATAATATATGATATTTTATTTTCATAATATATGCGATTCTAATATCATAATATATGATACTGTGATCCGCAATAAGGGAACACGATGTTACTATGTCAACGATATAGATAGGGAAAGGATATGGGACGGAACAAGAAGATCATAAAATACATTTTCCCGGCAATAGGATTGCTGGCGGTGCTTCTGACTGTCCTGAACCTGTATCTGAGTAACCGCCTGGAAAGATATTTGAAAGTAGAATTGAGCCGGCGTACCGCTGAGGCTACGGATGGATTCTATAATCTTTCTTTTGATGATCTTTCGATCGGTTTTGTGAAAGGGGAACTGAAAATCGAAGGCATCAGGCTGATGCCCGATTCAACTGTGTTTCAACAGTGGAAAGCTATTGACAGCCTTCCCCGTACTTATGTGAAAGCGGAGATCGGCATGATAGATTTCAAAGGTGTAAACCTTACCTGGCGGTGGAGTTATAAGGAATTGCATTTTAATACGTTTGAAATAAAAGACCCACGGATAGAAGTTTTTGATTCTTATTATTCGGGGCGTGTGGAGAAAAAGGTCCGGCATGCCGACACCAAATCTTTGTATGAAGTAATCTCTCCTTATATAAATGTGTTGAGCGTACGGACACTGAACCTGTCGAACGCCAGCGTATCCTATACCGTCGAGAATCCTGTGACACCGATCGTCTATGGGCTTGATGATGTCAGCTTCCGCGCTTACGGTTTTCTGTTGGATAAGAACTCGTCACAGAGCGGAAAGTTACTCTATTGCGATAACTTTGAATTTGTGACGAACCAACCGCAGACGCTGCTAGCCAATAACGACTTTCTCCTTAAAACAGACAGCATAAAACTCAGTACGCAGGATTCGATTATTTATATAGAGAAGATACGATTGATTCCGCAGGATAGTTTATGGACGGAGACAAAACAACGTCCGGACAGCTATGTCGATGCACAGGTCCGGACAGTGGAAGTCAACGGAATCCGTTTTAAGCGGGAGGATGCGCTGAATTATCTGACAGCCCGTTCTTTTGAAATATCTTCGTCGGACATTCAGGTATTTAATCTGGCCGCTAATGCCCCGGCAGCGAAAAAAGCGGCAGGCAATGCTACAAAGATCGATACGGATTCTTTGGTACAGGCTTTATCTTTATATGACATAATATCGCCGGTATTGCATAGCGTTTCTATCCGGACTGTCGGAATCGATGCCGCCAAAGTCACTTATTCGCAAGCCGTAAAAGATTCAGTGGAAGTCTATAAACTGGATAACTTCAATTTCCGGGCAAACGACTTCCTGGTTGATTCGGTTTCGGAAGAGAAGCATGGTTTGTGGTATTCCCGTAGTTTCGCCTTTGAAGCAACCGGCATCAGCGGGGAGATGACGGCACGCAACCACCGTTTCGATATTGCCCGTATGGCATTGGATACGGAGTCCGGCGATTTCAATATAGAGAAAATCCGCCTAAAGCCTATAAAAGTAAATTCCCGGAAAGACTATATGTCTGGTAGCATTGACACAATCGGTATCAGGGGATTGCTTTATGATAAAGGGATCAGTGCCGACCTTTTCAAGATAGACCATCCGGTTATCTATTATTATAAATCCCCGTCTTATGCGAAGAAAAGCAAGGAAACGAAGCTGCCGGTAAATCCGAGGGCGGATGTGGAAAGTATTCTGAACCCGTTATTGCAATATTTGTCTATTAAACGGATCAATCTGAATCATGCGTACGTAACATTGAATGACAGAAGCGTTCCTGATCCTATAATCTATAAGCTGAAGGATTTTAATTTCTATGCTACCCGCTTCCTGGTGGACGACAGTACGAACCGGAGTGGAGGGCTGTTCTTTGCCTGTGATCATTTTGGTTTCAGTTTCAAAGACTTCGACAATTATTTGCCGGGAAAAGCCTACCGTCTGTCTGTCCGGAAAGGTAATTTCTCTACGGCAAAAGGTATATTGGGGTTACAGGACGTGAAACTGCTCCCGCAAGACTCTTTATGGCAAATGGGATCAAATTCATATTTTCGTATAGAGACTCCGATGATTTATGCAACCGGTTTGAACCGTCTGCCAGAGAATTTGCTTCAGCGCCTGGATGCTACTTCGCTGCATGTCGAATCACCCGATATTCGCATGATGAAAAAAGACGGAAGTCTGTTACAGGTATCACTTCAGGACTTGGGTATCGATAAAGTCGTGTGGGACAGTCTGCATTTTTCTGTCGGTTCAATAAATCTATCTGATCCGGTTGTCAGTTATCAGGCCGGGACTTCTCCCGATACGATAAAGACAAAAAAGAAATCTCCCGCTGTCCTGTCGGATGATATTTATGAGGCTGTCGGTCGGTTTACACCTGACCTTTCACTGGGAAAACTGACTGTCTCCAATGCTGTATGGAATCGTGATACGGCAAACCTGTTTCTTGAAGGACTGCATGTCAATGTCAGGAACCGGACATTCGGGCTGAAGACTGTCCGGTTCGATACCAAAGACCTGGCATTCCCGTTGGATAATGGTTTTTATACATTGAAGATAGGAAAAGTCAATCTGAATAATACCGATCTGAATCTGGAAGATATCCATTTGGTTTCTGCCTATCCGAAAATGGAATTTGCTTACCGGCAGCCAAAGCATCAGGATTGGTTTGATGTCAAGGTCGGCCGGTTGGGATTGTCGGGAATCGATTTGCCGGCTTACTTCTCGGAGAAAGTGGTCCGGATAAAAAATGTAGAGGTTGACAATGCCGAACTTCAGAATTTCAAGAACCAACAGATTGCCGTGCCCCGCCGTATCGTACCGATGATCTATTCCGGTTTGCAGAAAGCACCGGTGAAAATGGCTATCGACAGTCTCCGTGTAAATAACTTTTCCGTTGTCTACGAAGAATTGTCAAAGAAAGGGATACAACCGGGTAAACTGTTTTTCACGGAAATGAACGGGAAATTTTCCGGTTTTACCAATATTGTATCTTATCCGGACCAGTATATCCGTCTGGATGCAAACGGTAAATTAATGGGGAAAGGATATTTTACCGCCACCTGGCAGCTTCCGGTCGATTCCCTGAACGATCGTTTCCTGCTGGATGCGCATATGGAGGACTTTGATCTGACTGCATTGAACCAACTGATCACGCCGCTTGCCTTTGCTAAAGTGGAGAGTGGCAAGCTGGTCGACTTTACATTCAGTACTGAAGCCTCCACTAAAGGTGCCACTGTCGATATGCTATTTCTTTACAGGGATCTGAAGGCTGAAATAATGAAAGAGAAAAACGGGGAAGTGATCGATAATAAATTCCTGTCGCGTTTGGCTAACCTGGTGCTGAAACATGATAATCCCGACCATCCGGAACAGGGAACATACAGGCCCCGTCATTCTCATCTGACGATAGAACGTGACCCGTATCATTCTACATTTAATTATCTGTGGCAAATTCTTCGTCCGGCATTGACGGAGTCGGTCGGTGTTTCTAAAAAGGTGCAGGATGTTGCCAAAGGAGTCTCCGGCTTCTTTACAAAAGTGAAGAATTTCTTCCATCCCGGAAAGAAAAAGCAACAAAAGCAGCCTGTATCCGGACAAAATGAACCGGCAGGTGAACTAATTTCCGAATAAACTGTTTTATCTATAACAGGGTGTTGTTTTGTAGATAAAAAATAAATTATGGAATATGATATTGTTCACCATCCGGAAAAGTATCGCTTTGAAATAAAACAGGATGGTTTAACTGCCTTTGTGCAGTACAGGCTTGTTGGTAATAATCTGGATATTATTCACACAATAGTTCCGGTTCCTCTGGAAGGTCAGGGAATAGCCGCTTCACTGGTGAAAGCGACTTTTGACTACGCGATAGAAAATCAATTGAAACCCCGGGCTGTCTGTTCTTATGCAGTTGCCTGGCTAAAAAGACATCAGGAATATGCAAAATAACGAATTTGAAGAAGATTATCCTTTAATTGTAACACCCAGCAGATGGGCTAATTCCAATGCTTGTAAAGAGGTGACTGTTGCTCCGCGTAATTCACAGCCGATGATAGGACTTATCCGGATGCCGGATATGTCGCAGCTACTGAAGTCGACACCTTTTAAGGATGTACGGTAAAACTCAGCTTCCTTGAGATCACTCTCATGAAAGTTCACGCTGGCATACTGACCGTTCTCAAAGGAACTGTTTCGCAGGTCGCATCGGTCGAAACTGACATATTTCAGTTTACTCATGCTCAGATTGAGGTATTCTGCCTTGCAGTTGCTGAAAACAATATGGTTTAGCGCTGATTCGGAAAAGTTTGTCCCGATCAGTTTGCATTCGATAAATTCGATACGGTGAAAACCGGAACCGGAGAAATTCATATTAGACAGGTCGCAGTTCTTGAAGATGATATCACTGAACTGCGATTTTTTTATGCCGCAACCGATCAGTATGCTGTTTGTAAACAGGCAGTCCTGCATACTCATATTTTCCGTTTTAAATTCGAATACTCTTTGATTCCTGAAAGAATATTCCGCCAGGTCTTCTCCCGGTTGCAGGAGCATTTCATCGAGTGTACAGTCTTCTTTTAATACTTTAGTTATCCGGGGTGCAGTGATCTTCATCTTTTATATTATTTTTGAGCGGGTAAAGATAACGATTTAGATCCGTATTTTATGAAACCGGTGTCGATATCGTTTTATCCCTTGCAGAAATATTCTTATTTCGGTTGCATAATAATCGTTACATTTGTACTGTAATCGTTCCTGTTGAACGAATTAAAAAATAATATGGTTTATGGAAGATAAAAAGAACGGATACAAAAGCAAACATTATGATTTCCCGACTAAACGTTATTGTCAGACGCTGGACCTGAAAGATGATCCGGAGTTAATCAAAGAATACAGGAAAAGACATGGACAGGAATGTTACTGGCCCGAAATAGGCGAGGGGATTAAAAGTGTCGGAATCCTGGAGATGGAAATTTATCTGTGCGGGAACCGTTTGTTCATGATCGTGGAAACACCGCTCGATTTTGATTGGGATACGGCATTCAGCCGTCTCGCCGGTTTACCCCGTCAGGCTGAGTGGGAAGAATATATGTCTGTTTTTCAACAAGCTGATCCGAATGCCAGTTCCGCAGAGAAATGGCAGTTGATGGAACGTATCTTTCATGTGTATGAATAGCTTATAATTTGTTTTTATAAATGACGGAAGTCTGTCCTGTATATCTTTTGAAAAGGCGATATCAGGTGAAGATTTGTCTGATCTGGCCGTCAGCGATTAGCATGTCCATAATAGGAGAGCCGTTTACTTTGGTTTTCATGATTCCTTTTTTATAGGATTCGCATTGTAGTGCCAGAGGGATACCTCCCGAAAGTTCTATCTCATTTCTTTATCCGTTTGCAAGATAGGGTTTTTACATAGAAGCAACCTGCCGTTTGGATAGGATGGGGCTGTAAGCCAGATAATTCTTATTGTTAGCATAAATAAAAAGCAGGGAACCGCCTTTTATGGTGTTGATAATAGGCTTGCTTACAGCCTGTGGCAGGGCCGGACAGCCGAAACTGCGTCCCAGGCGGCCGGATGAAGCAATTACGGAAGGATTGGAGTAAGCAGCTCCGTGGATAACGATCGCCCGTTCTTTGGCGCGGTCGTTGATCCCTTTTTCCAATCCGTTCAGGACAAGTGAGTAACCGTTCTTTCCCTGATAGGTGTTTTCTGTCAGGAAGAATCCCAGTGAACTTTTGAGGGAACCGTTCTCGTTGGAAAAGGAGGTGGCATAATTCCCTCCGCTATTCTTTCCGTGTGATACCAGCGAAGAGAATAATAATTTTTTATGCCTCATGTCGAATACATAAAAACGCTCTTCGGTCGAAGGCTTACTGAAATCGACCAGTGTAAGGATCTCTTTCGTTTTATCTTCGATTTTATGGTATCCGGTGATTGCTTGTTCGAATGCCTCAAAGTTTACCATCCCATCCAGTTGCATCTCCTGGTACAACTGCCGGCAGCTTGAAACTTCATGGATGACCGGTTCCGTACTTCTCATTTTTGAGAAGTTTACCGGGATAAACAATAGGAACAGATAGATGAAAACTTTGTGCATGTCTGTGTGAATCAGACTGCAAAGTTAGAATTTTTAATCGAAAACAAAAACAAGAGTCTCATAAACCGGTGCCCAGTCGTAGATGAATTTAGCATGTGAAGTGGCATTCCTGACACACATATGGGAGCGGGGAGTGGTTCCCAACGTCGAACTGTATTCGATCAGTGACTTGCGCGGAGCATTGACAGGTACCCCGTGGATATACCCCCCGTTTGTGAAGCGGCTGGCATACGGAGCAAAGCCTCCTGTCTCCGTGGTACCGTCCACCAGATAGATCATGCGGGGTTTCTTTTCCTGGATAATATATACTCCGGGAGGCGTTTCCTGGGCATAGGGTGGCCTGTGCAGTCCGGTTGTAGCCGGGTTCATGCTTCTGACCAGCCATTTGTCGCCTTCCTGTTCCAGTGTCGCGATATTCTGATTCCGGGTATCTACAAAGACAGCTTTTTTGAAGACGATCGTATCAGGAATCGTCAGGATATATTTTTTAGGGATCATCCACTCTTTTCCGGTGTGTACGGAGGCAACCCGGGTGAAATTCGTATAGTCTTCCAGGTGTTTTACCAAGGCACCGTCCCTGCCGTAGAGTTCGGGCACCGCAGTGTCTGTTGTCAGGTAGAGCGGTATTCCCTGGAAGCGTTCGACGCCCAGCGAGTCGGCTATACGGCGGTATGAATCTCTGTGATAGTTTTTTACCAATGGCGCTTCCCCGTTTTTATTCCTGTAATTCTGGAGGATCGACCAGGTGGCCGGTTCTTTCTGGATGGATTCGAGCCAGGTTAGGCGCTCCTTTATCTTTTCCCACTGGAACTCCCGTGTCGTATCTTTATACGGATAAGTGTCTTCCAGAGTATGCTGGTCGTAGAGCAATTCCTTTTCAATGATTATTTCTTTAGGGACAGTATCTATTATTTCCGTTACTTCTACAGTCGCAGAGTCTGGTGCAGGTTGTCCGTCAGTAATCGGCTTATCCGTTTTGCCGGTACAGAAACTCAGCAGAATAAGGCAAAATACCGGAAGTATAGCAGTTTTCTTCATCCCAATTATCTTTTTTGTGAATATACGGTTTTTTATTGGAATACCGACAAATCCTGACAGGAAAAGAGGTTATCCCAAACCGGAATAACCTCTCCACTTTTTACTCTGTAAAACGTGAGTGGTCCTCCTCACTTAATCATATTTAATAACGCTGACCGGACAGCTTTCGGCTGCTTCTTTGATCTCTTCCTCGTAATCGTTGAAGTCTACTCCCTCGTTTACGCGGGAACGATCCGTCACATGAAAAACCTCCGGGCAGATGCCTTCGCAAGTACCGCAAGCGATACAGTCTTCTTCTATCCAAACACTTTTAATAGCCATAGTTTCTATACCTTTAAGATGATTATATTTTAATAACAGCTATGGATGGGAAAATGTTGATATATACCATATACCAAAGTGTTTCTAATTAAAACTAATTTAACTCTTTACTCACTTTGTTTTAAAATTATTTTACTACGTTTACAGCATAGAAAAAATCATTGATTAACTATTTATAAACTAAGAAACAACATGGATAACGCTATTTTTAGATTTCCTAAGCCTATTAATGAGCCGGTAAAATCGTATGCACCCGGATCGAGTGAAAAAGCAGCTTTGAAAAAAACGTTAGCTGAACTCTCAAATGAAGAATGGGATATTCCTTTGATCATTGGCGGAAAAGAAGTCCGTACGGGTAATACCGGTAAAGTGGTTATGCCGCACGACCATCATCATGTGCTGGCTACTTACCATAAAGCCGGCGAGAAAGAGGTGCAGATGGCCATCGACGCCGCTATGAAGGCGCACAAAGAATGGTCTGAACTGCCCTGGGTTGAACGTGCTTCCGTTATGTTAAGGGTGGCTGAACTCTTTGCTACAAAATATCGTTATCTGTTAAATGCCTCAGTGATGCTGGGACAGAGCAAGAACCCGTTCCAGGCGGAAATCGATGCTCCCTGCGAACTGATCGACTTCCTGCGTTTCAGTACGTTCTATGCCAGCCAGGTATATGCCGACCAGCCTTATTCGGAAACGGGTATCCTGAACCGTATGGAATACCGTGCCCTGGAAGGTTTCGTGTTCTCGTTGACACCGTTTAATTTTACTTCTATCGCCAGCAACCTGAATATGGCTCCCGCCATGATGGGTAATGTGGCTGTCTGGAAACCGTCTACTACGGCTATCCATTCAAACTATCTGTTGATGAAGGTCTTCCAGGAAGCCGGACTTCCGGATGGTGTTGTCAACTTTATCCCTGGACAGGGGAGCGTGATCGGTAAGGTGATAACTGCCAGCCGCGATCTGGCAGGTTTCCATTTCACTGGTTCTACTGCGACATTCAATACGCTATGGCGCCAGATGGGCGAGAACCTCGGCCATTATAAATCTTATCCGAAGATTGTCGGTGAAACGGGCGGTAAGAATTTTATCTTTGTTCATCCGTCTGCTCCCGCACTGGATGTGGCGACTGCTATCGTTCGCGGTGCATTCGAGTATCAGGGTCAGAAGTGTTCTGCCGGATCACGTGCCTATATCCCGGCTTCTTTATGGAAAGATGTAAAAGAGATGGTAGGCGATATGCTGAAAGAGATCAAGATGGGTGACGTGCAGGATTTCACGAACTTCATCAATGCGGTGATCGATGAGGCTTCATTCGATAATATCATGAGTTATATCAACTATGCGAAACAATCTCCGGATGCTGAGATCGTCTTTGGCGGTAATGGCGACAAGTCGGTAGGTTATTTTGTTGAACCGACTGTTATCCAGACAACAGATCCGATGTTCAAGAGCATGGTGGAAGAAATATTCGGTCCGGTGATCACTATTTATGTATATGACGATAATAAATATGAGGAAACATTGGAGTTGTGCGACCGTACTTCTCCTTATGCCCTGACCGGTTCGATCTTTGCACGCGACCGTTATGCTATCGACGTGGCATTCAATAAACTGCGCTATGCTGCCGGTAACTTCTATATCAATGACAAGCCGACCGGTGCCGTTATTGCACAGCAGCCGTTCGGTGGCTCGAGAGCTTCCGGTACGAATGACAAGGCCGGTGGTCCGCTGAACCTGATCCGCTGGACGAATCCTCGTTGTATCAAGGAGGCTTTGGTTCCGCCTACTTCTTACGGTTATCCGTTCTTAGGAGAAAAATAACATATCAGCTGGCAGTTGACAAGTGACAGTTGACAGGTAATATGCTTCGAAATTGTTTACTGTCAACTGTCATCTGTCAACTTTAAAAATCAGATACTATGTTAGACTTTAATAATACCGAGATTGCATTTTCATCCAAATCGCAGTCTGAATTGAGAAACGCTTACTTACTCTTCAATACAATAAAATATCCGTGGCTGGTAAAATGTGCCAGTTTTGGAAGTAATATCGCCTTAAAGATTCATTTCCCTTTAGCATGGGCTGTAAAGCCAACTTTATATAAACAGTTTGTCGGTGGTGAGACATTACAGGATTGTACCAAAGCGATCGACCATCTCCGACAGTTTAATGTGCGTTCTACCCTTGACTTTTCAGCCGAAGGCGAGCAGACTCCTGAAGGTATCCAGGCTACATTTGAAGAAACACTACGTTCAATCGATTTTGCCAAAGGAAATGATAACCTGGCTTATGCCGTATTCAAACCTTCTACTATAACGACCGATGAACTTCTTGCCAAGGCTTCTGAAAAACGGGGCGAACTGACCATTGAAGAAGTAAAAGCCTTCCGCGAATTTAAAGAACGCTTTATGGCTTTCTGCCAGCGTGCTTATGAGAACGATGTCCGTCTGATTGTCGATGCGGAAGATTACTGTTTCCAGGATGCGCTGGATGAACTGACCGACGAGGCGATGCGGAAATACAATAAAAAACGTGCGATCGTATTTGCTACCTTGCAGATGTATCGTCATGACCGTATGCCTTACCTGCGCCGTATTCTGGATGATGCCAAAGAAAAAGGATATATCGCCGGTGTCAAGTTCGTGCGTGGTGCTTATATGGAGGCCGAACGTGCGCGTGCTGCGGCTTTGGGTTATCCCGACCCGATCTGCAAGGATAAGAAGGCGACCGATGAGAATTTCGATGCGGCTGTTCGTTTTACCATGGACCATCTGGAGCATTTCGAGATGTTTATGGGAACGCATAATGAGGAAAGTAATTATAAACTGGCTAAGCTGATAGATGAGAAGGGTCTCAAACGGGATGATTCCCGTATCTTTTTTGCCCAGTTGCTGGGGATGAGCGATAATATCTCATTCAATCTGGCCCATGAAGGATTTAATGTAACCAAGTATGTGCCTTATGCTCCGGTAAGAGACGTGTTGCCTTACCTGATCCGGCGTGCTGAAGAAAACACTTCGGTCGCAGGGCAGACCAGCCGTGAACTGAAGATGTTGCAGTCAGAATTGAACCGGCGTAAGAAGATGAATCGATAAACACTCACAGAATGTTTTCGGTATTTTGTTTGCCATTTGCAATATGCCGATGCAATGCATTGTTAAACAGTTATATATACTATTGCAAATACTTTTTCTGTTTGCAATGTTATTTGTCATTTGCCATAATCAACCGTAAGAGGAATGATGGCAAATGGCAAATAGTATGGCAAATAGAATAGTTATTTGCCATGTCTTATTGTGCTTATTGATAGGATATTATAGAAGTATATTGCAAATGGCAAATAAATACTGAAAACATTGTGTATAAAAGATGTTTTATCATGTATCACTTCTGAAACTATTGCTCTCTTCCGGTCTGAGTAAATCAAACCCTATAATAAACTAATTGTTAACTCCTTACTTAGTATAACTACCCTGTACAGGATAATCGATTAGCCTGTACACCCTAGTGGATTATCCTGTACACCTTGGCTGGCTATCCTGTACACCTTGCCAATAAGGAGTCCTTACATTTCAATTAGTTAGTAGGGAGGAATGAATTAGTTTCCCGGCTTCTGCCGGTTAGTTTGTCGTTCTGGCACGACTCGCATATTCCTTTATTCTATTTTCGCAAACTTCTTTGGTGATCGCTGCTAAATGCTCTACACGTGGGATTAAGGCTTCTATATCTTCCTTCGTTGTAGCATAATATTTATTGTATCGTGCTTCTATGTAGGCTTTAAGCAACAAATTGAACAATCGTATTTCTTCTTCGGTATCGCGGGGGAATACTTTGGTTATTTCCAAAGAATGTGTTTTGGCAGCTTTAATTAACTCTTCCAAATCATGTATTTTATAGGTATGCATTGTAAATGTCAGAATAATAGCACGGTATAAGTTCTCGCAAGCCTGATGCAGATGAAACGCGGCCATATTGAATTCACTTTCACTTAAATAAAAACAAGCCCCTTTCATAAAACTTGTCGCTAATTTAAATTTAGTAGTATAATATTCTTGTCCCAGTTCTCCAATCTCGGAAAAATTAAGCTTGCGGCGACGGGCTAATTTGCAATTACCACTATCGTATAGCAGGATACCTTCTTTCTTTATGTCTGTATAAAAGTAGCGGCTTTTTGTTATTTCTTTGTTAAAGTCTTTGATCGTTTCATCGATAAAATGGATGTGAGTCGTAAATGCATATCTTCCCATCCCTTTATATTTGTAATAACGATCTTCCACTTTTTCCAACTGACGGCTTATTCCGCTACTATTGCAATCATTCCGGGTGATGACCAGTATATCGAAATCACTCATGAAATAAGTCGGTATTCCAAATTCGATCCGTTGGTCGTACTCTACGTAGTTGCCGCGAGCATAACTACCGTAAAGAATGATCATTTCACATTGATCACCAAGAACTTCGACTACATATCGGGCGATCAGACGTAAATCGGTCTGTTTCTCTTTAGGTAAATGGGATAAGGACTTTTTCATTCGGATTTGCATTTATCATAGCATACAAAAGTATGGAAAAAAGGAATAACCCCCGTACATTTGCTGCAAAATATATAAAGCTTTTACTCGCTACGTTGTAGCATGACTTTTTCTTACATTAACAAGTCTCCTTACGAATGACATAACATCCGAAATTAGAAATAATTGAACCTACTTTTCCCTTGATGGAAAAGTAGGCAAAAGATCAAGGCTTAACCGGCTTCACTGCTCCGGTGAAAGACTTCGCTGAAAAATCCGAAACTCGCTCCGCTCAGACAACGGATTTTTTTAACCGCTTCGTCTTCCCCCTCCGCGGACGTTCACCCGCTTAGGCCTTTCCAAGGAAGCTGTGCTTCCTCTTAGGATGGCCGATACCGGTACTTATAGAACAAAAACTTTCGGATTTAACAGGTAGTATCGGCAATCTTAAGAGAACGCAAAGCGTTCTATGAAAGGCCTCATCTGGTGAGCGTAAAGCGAAGTATCCGTAGAGAGCGTCCGGAGGCTGTGCTGTTTGAGCGTAGCGAGTTCAC
>NZ_QTMM01000013.1:73863-249942 GCF_003635445.1 Parabacteroides sp. AF17-3
TCCGGAGGCTGTGCTGTTTGAGCGTAGCGAGTTCACAGACGACAGCGAACGCAGGATGCTGAGTAGCGAAGCAGATGCAGCCTTGATCTTTTGGTTACTTTTCTATCAAGAGAAAAGTAACATTCACTTCTGATAAATTCTGAATCAATTTATAATTCTCTTTTTATTTACTGGCTTTCAATCCCCTGATGACAGAAGAGGTGAAACCGGACAGTTCCATTTCATTCAACCCCTTGATGGTAATACCGCCGGGAGTGGTAACCTTGTCGATCTCCATTTCCGGATTGCTCTTGTTTTCCAATAACAGGTCGGTAGCCCCCTTTACGGTATGGACAACGATTTCCTGTGCCTGCTTCGGATAGAAACCCAATTCGACACCGCCTTCAATAGCAGCACGGATATAACGTAGGGCGAAAGCGATACCGCTGGAAGCCAGTGCAGTACCGGCACCCATCAGGCGTTCTTCTACCAACATCGCATTGCCAAGCTCATTGAATATATTTATTATCAGGTCGGATTGCTCCGGTGTTGCGTTATGGGCGGAGACGAAAGTCATACTGCTCAATACCTCGATAGCGGTGTTGGGCATAATACGGAAAAGAGCCGGAGTAACCCAGTCCTCATAACTGGTGTTTTTAGTGAGATAAGAATTCAGCGTATCGAAGGTGATTCCGGCAGCTACCGAAACGATGATCTGTTTGTCGTAATCGAGCACTCCTTTTATCTGGTCGATGATCTCTTCCACCCGCCAGGGTTTTACTGCTATGACGATGATGTCTGCTCCCTTTACAGCTTCTATGTTGTTGAGTGACAACACAAAGTCTGGATTGGCCGCTTTCATTTTGTCCAATGTGGCTTGCGACTGTGCCGTACAGGTGATGTCCGATGCTTTAAACATATTTCCTTTTGCCAGTCCGCGGGCGATGGCACCGCCGATACTTCCGGCTCCGATAATCGTAATTTTCATGTCTCCGTTAATTTATAATTGTAAAATCATGAGTTGCAAAAGTATGGAAAAAAGGAATAAAACCCGTACATTTGCGTCAAAATGTATAATTGCTAATATAATCGAAAACAAAAGATGAAGAAACTTGTTGTTGCCGGCTTGATGCTGGCTTGTGCGTTCTCTGCAACAAATGTTGGAGCACAAGAAAAAGAGGGAGAAAAAGAAGAAGGTTTCATTTTTACAACAGTAAAGGAAAACCCGATTACATCCATTAAGAATCAGAACCGGGCAGGTACTTGCTGGTGCTACTCTACCATGGCTTTCCTGGAATCTGAATTGCTTCGTATGGGAAAGGGAGAATATGATCTTTCGGAGATGTTTACCGTTTACCACACTTATCAGGATCGTGCCGATATGGCTGTCCGTACTCATGGCGATGCTTCGTTCTCGCAGGGTGGGTCTTTCTATGATGTGATTTACGGAATGGAAGCTTTCGGTTTGGTGCCGGAAGAAGAAATGCGCCCCGGGGTGATGTATAGCGATACATTGAGTAACCACGGAGAGTTGTCTGCCCTCACAGATGCTATGGTGGGCGCCATGGCTGGCGGTAAAGTAAAAAAATTCCAGTATGACGAGGATTATAACCTGTTGTGGAAAAAGGCTGTAGCTGCCGTACATGAAATCTATCTGGGAAAAGCTCCGGAAAAGTTTACTTATAAAGGAAAAGAATACACTCCGAAGTCATTTTATGAATCTACAGGATTAAAACCGTCGGATTATGTATCGTTGACTTCTTATACGCATCATCCGTTCTATACGCAGTTCTCGCTGGAAATCCAGGATAACTGGCGTCACGCATTGTCTTACAACCTGCCGATCGACGAGTTCATGGAAGTGTTCGACAATGCGATCAATACAGGTTATACGATTGCCTGGGGATCCGACGTAAGTGAGTCCGGCTTTACCCGCGACGGTGTAGCTGTTATGCCTGATAACGAAAAGGTACAGGAACTGAGCGGATCTGACATGGCTCATTGGTTGAAGATGAAACCGGAAGAAAAGAAATTGAATACGAAACCGCAACCGCAGAAATGGTGTACACAGGCAGAACGCCAGTTGGCTTATGATAACTGGGAAACTACTGACGACCACGGTATGCAGATTTATGGTATTGCCAAAGATCAGGAAGGAAACGAATATTACATGGTGAAAAACTCTTGGGGTACAGCCAACAAATATAACGGTATTTGGTATGCATCAAAAGCATTCGTACGTTACAAAACAATGAACATTGTCGTTCATAAAGATGCACTTCCTAAAGCGATCAAGGCTAAGTTAGGAATTAAATAATTCAATTATCTGAAAATAAAAGCAAAAAGAGGCGTTTCCCGGTAGGAGTTGGGGCGCCTCTTTTCTATTTATACAAAGATGTGCTTTTTTATAGGGTCGCTTTTTTATGGAACCAGTATCAGCGTATAATTCAGATCTGATGCTGCTTTCTGTAATTCCTGGTTTAATAGTGTCAGGCTGTCGCCTTCTGCCTGGAAGTAAAATGCCATGTCGCCATCGCTGGGGATCAGTTCGTAAACGATTGCTTCGGAGTTGGATGGTGTTCCATGTTTTACTTTGCGTTTACCGGTGGAAGAGAATGTTTTATCCTTTCCGTTTTCAGCTTCCAGATAAGTGGCGTCCATTTCGTAAACGCCGTCGTCGCTATCCTGCTGATAATATAAAGTCAGGTCATAAACGATGCCGGGACCGTCTGCTGCCGGGAATGTGCCCTTATATTTTTTCTGAATGACACTTCCTTTTTTAGGATCTACTTTCAGCGAATCACGCATATTGACCGGTTTGGCAGCTTTTCCTGTTACGGTAGGCAAAGCCGGTGCGCCTGGCGCAGCCTCGTCTATTGCATAAACATCTTCTTCTATAAGAGCGGGTTCGGCTGTTTTCTTCCCGCTACATGCAGCCAATAAAGCCAGAGCTGCTACTGCGATAAAATACTTTTTCATTATTCTGCATTTTTTATTAGTGACTTTGCCTTATAACAAAAGTCCCCCTGCATTTTGTTTTGCAGGAGGACTTTTTTAACTATATAATGTGCTGTTTCTTACTTTTTATCAGGAGAATCCGGCTTTTGCTGATATTCAGCAGGGATAGTAACGGCACTTCCGTCGCGCTCAGCGTAATAGTGGGGCGACATGATCTCGATGCCGGCTTCGTTAAACACATCCTGTATGTTCTGATGCAGGTCCGAATAGATCTGCGAAAGCTGGTCGGCTTCCTTTATATATGCATTTATCTGGTAACAGGGGTAGTAATCCTGCAACTCCGTTTCCAAAACGAAGGGTTTCGGGTGTGACATGACTCCCGGCGTGGATCGCGCAGCGTTGACCAGTAACTGATGGACCTGACGCCAGGGGACATCGTAGCCGATGCTGACTGTCGAGTGGATGATCAGGCCGAACTGGCGGGCAGAGGCACTGTAATTAACCGTATGTGACGACATGATGAACGAGTTCGGGATCGTGACCACTTCGTTTTTAGGTGTGCGGATACGGGTAACGAACGGGGTTTTCTCTATTACGTTTCCGGTTGTTTCGTTCAATTTGATGCGGTCGCCCAGTTTGAATGGCCGCATGTAAGTGATGACCAGTCCTGCTATGATATTTCCGATTACTGTGCTTGACCCCAGAGAAACGATCAGTCCGACAAAGACGGATATCCCCTGGAACACACCGGAGTCGGAGCCGGGCAGATAAGGGTAGATCATCGCGATCATAAACGCGTACAACAGGAAACGTATGATATTGAAAGAAGGTTGCGCCCAGTCCGGATAGAAACCGGTGATCTTGAGTTTTTCGCTTTCAATCTCATTGGCTATATACTGAATACCCTTGATGATGTATTTTACGCAGTAATAAATGACAATGATAATGAACAGGTTTGGAATATATTCAATAACCGATTTAAGGACCATCTTGATCGGTTCTATGATATAAGTGAACAGTCTCATTGCCAGGTGTTCCGTCTGTGGGAATATGGCGAACAACATCGGTACACTGAACATAAGCTGTATCAGCAGGACAATATAACGCAGGATATTATTCAGAAAGATGAGTATCCTGCCTTGCCGGTGGGTATTCAGAAACTCATAATCCCGTATGGTAATGGATTTGAGCTTGTTTTGTTTCAGCCAGATAATCCGGCGGCGGAGTTTCCTGAACAAATAGTTGGTCAGTTTGAACAGGAAATACTGGACGACCAGTACCAGGATGAACAAGGCAACCCGTTTGGCAATCTGAAGTATACTGTGTTCCTTTTTTAACTCCAGGATCTTATTATTGACAACAGACTGATACTCTTTGGCTAGCTTTTCCCTTTCCGTATTCAGCCAAAGGGCGTCCTGATCCGTCACACTGAGGATCACTTTTTCCCCGTACATGACATCTGTCTGGTATTCACTGTTAAACAGGTAGACTGAATCTGCTTTCAGGCTTAGGTTTTTACCTATTTTCTGGATCATGTTGACGGCATTTTCTGCCCGGTCATAGGCCGAGACACCTCCTCGTTTGGCATAAAAAGTGAGGAGGGTATCATTGTCGATGATCAGATGAACACCGGGTGTCAGCGTCCGTAGCGAGTCGATGCTGCGGCGCTGTTCCTCTTTTTTCAGCGAGTCGGTGGTGATATGCTTGTTCAGCGCGTCACTCAACTCGGTCCGGAGTACGATTTCATTCAACTTCATCTCTTGTAGTTGAAGTTCGAGCTCCTGCATCCTTATGGAATCCAGGCGGAGTTTATCTTCAATCGCTGCCGATGAATCAGCAGGAATGTCATTTGTTTTATTCTCTGTAATAACGGCATTCAGTAATCCTTCCGCCTTTTCCCTGATCTGGGACGTTGCCCGGGAAGGCATAAGGAATATTGCCGATAGAGTGGCAATGCACAAAATCAACTGTTTCATTGTGTTTCTACCCTTTTAGTAATTGTTTTATTTGCCTCCTGCCGGCAGATGGTCCAGCCAGTATTTAGCCATGCTTTTCCGTAGGTGCAGGCTTGTTCCTTCACGCTCGTAGATACCGTGGCTACGCATCGGATAACTGATCTGGCTGAATACTTTGCCATGTTTAACCAGTTCGTCCACCAGCATTTCGCAGCTTTGGTAGTGCACGTTATCGTCACCCGTTCCGTGTATCAGCAACAGGTTGCCCTGCAAGCCTTCGGCGTAGGAGATAGGGGAACCCTTACGATATCCTTCCGGGTTATTCTGTGGTGTGTTCATATATCGTTCCTGATAAACGGTATCGTATAAACGCTGGTCGGCAACGGCGGCGATCGCAATGCCCGTATGGAATATTTCCGGATAGCGGAACATGCAGTTCAATGTCTGGCCGCCGCCGCCGCTCCATCCGTTGATGCCGATGCGTGACAGGTCGATGAACGGATACTGGCGTGCCAGGTCTTGTATGCCCCGTGCCTGGTCTTCCGATGCAAAGGTGCCGACTTCGCCATAGATGCATTTGCGCCATTCCCGGCCGCGTGGAGCATTGGCCCCGCGGTTTTCGATGCTGACATAGATATATCCCTGGTTCACCAGATATTGATTCCACAGGTCGCCGCCTCCCCATGAGTCTTGTACGGTCGAGCCGGCAGGTTCGCCATAGACTTCGATGATGACCGGATATTTCTTTGAAGGGTCGAAATTGACAGGTTTGATCATGCAGACGTCCAGTAGCAGGTCGCCCGATCTGGCTTTGACAAACTCTTTCGGGTTCAGTCCCAGGGCATCGTATTGTTTCTTGGCCTCTGCATTATCTTCGAGGATGCGTACGGATTGATTTTTCGGGAATGAAACCATGTCGGTCACCGGAGGGGTTACCGAGTTGCTGTAGGTATGTACGGCCCATTTTCCGGTCGGAGACATGTTGTAGCGGTGCTGTCCCGGTTGGTTTTCCGGACTCAGCCGTTTCACTTCGCCTTTGCCGAACAGGTTGGCGCTGTACAGGTAACGTTGCGTATAGTTTTCCGGTGAAGCAATAAAATAGACCAGTCCCTTTTGCAGGTCGGTCCCGACGGGTTGGATATAGTCGAAGTCGCCTTTGGTAACGGGGACGATCTCTTTTCCGTCGCGGCTCACACGGTACAGGTGGCGCCATCCGCTCCGTTCGCTTTCCCAGGTGAAATACCGGTTGTTTTTCAGCCACAGGATATTATCGTTTGTGTCCAGCCATGCCGCATCTTTGTCTGTAAAGATATTCTTAGGGGTTGCGCTGCCGATTTGGGCGATCCATACTTTGTTGGTATTTTGTTCCCGGTTTAACTGCTGGATGAACAGTTCATTGCTTTCGGGGATGAAGTCCATGCGCGGGATATAGTTGTTGCGGGGATCTCCGGGAATGTCGATCCAGGTCGTTGTTCCTCCTGCTGCCGGGATGTATCCGACTTTTACGGCCGAGTTGGCAGTTCCTGCTTTCGGATAGGGGAAATGGAGGATAGTAGGATAGATGGAATCGACGTTGTTGATGATATCGAATACGCCGGTTCCTTCCGTATCGCTTTGCCAGTAAGCGATGTATTTGCCGTCCGGGCTCCAGCGGAAACCGTCGCGGCAACTGAACTCTTCTTCATATACCCAGTCGAATGTACCGTTTACGATGGTCTTGCTTCCGTCGCTGGTCAGTTGGGTGATTTTGCCGGAGTTTATGTCTTCCACATATATATTATTGTTGGAAACGTAAGCCACCCTTGTTCCGTCGGGTGAGAATTTGGCGAACATCATGGACGATTCGGGTAGTCCTTTTCCCAGTTGACGCAGGTTGCCGTCATGTAAAGAAAGTACCCAGTAATCACCACGGGTATCGTAGCGCCATACACGTTGCGTATTGTTGTAGATCAGAACTTTATCATTGTCATCACTCCACGATATTCTTCCCATGGCAATTTTCTTGCCGGTTGATTTATCTGTGAACATAGCAGAGGGGATAATTACTTCGCGGGCATTGTCTTTGGCGCGGTAGGCTACGACATCCATTCCTCCTTCTTCCTTGTTTGGTTCGAGGCGGCTGTAGCGCTCCCCGTCTTTCATCCAGTTCATGGCACCAACACCTTTTGTCCGGATAAGTTTTCCACTCAGTACATCTTCTAAATCCAATGATTTTTGTGCGGTACACAGATTACTGCAAAAAATAGAAATAGCAGCGGCAACGATCAGCTTATTTAGTTTCATTTGTATTTATTGTATTTGTTTCTGAACATACAAATAACGTAAAGTTCTTTGAGATAACAAAGGGGAAACTCTTTATTATTATCTTTGCGACTTCAAAAGAGGTTGCGGGTGGCGCGAAAGGAACGGTTGCTGATGCCGCAACAAGCCTTTCGCGCCATCCTCGAAACAGCTTTCGCGGTATCCTCGAAAGTGGTGTCGTTGCTGCCGCGAAAGTACAGGAGATAAAATAAAGCAAGAAGGCCGCCTTCGGAAATTCCGTTGGCGGCCTTCTTTATAATAAAGAACTAATTAAGCATTGAGTACTTTTTTGAAACGGGTAAGGAATTCTTTCGCTTCGTCCATTGTCAGGCAAAGCGGCGGAAGCAGACGGATCGTATTGGTGCCGGCCACTCCTGTGAATACCTTTTCTTCGAAGAGCAGTTTGCTGCGCACTTCTTTAATAGATTCTTCAAACTCGATACCGATCATCAAGCCGCGTCCTCTGATCTCTTTGATTCCTGGCAGTTTGTGTAATTCTTCAATCAGGAAGTTTCCAACCTGTGCGGCATTGTCGATCAGCTTTTCATTTTCCATGATTTCCAGAACGGCGATAGCTGCCGCACAAGCCAGATGGTTACCACCGAAAGTGGTTCCCAACATACCGTAAACGGGTTTGAACATCGGGCTGATCAGCAATCCGCTCATCGGGAAACCGTTGCCGATGCCTTTAGCCACTGTGATCAGGTCCGGTTTGATACCGGCATACTGGTGGGCGAAGAATTTACCGCTACGTCCGTAACCGGATTGGATTTCGTCCAGAATCAGGCAAGCCTCATATTTTGTACACAGGGTACGCAGTTCCTTCATAAAGTCGTCTGTCGGAAGCTGGATACCGCCGACACCCTGGATACCTTCGATGATTACGGAAGATACATCTCCTTTCTGCAATTCTGCTTCAACGGCTGCCGAATCGTTCAGCGGCAGATAGGTCACTGCCAGGTCTTCATTGACCGGAGCAATGATTTTCGGGTTGTCTGTTACGCGAACCGCAGCCGAAGTACGTCCGTGGAAAGCATGCTTGAAAGCGATCACCCGTTTCTTGCCATTATGGAAAGAAGCCAGTTTCAGCGCATTTTCATTTGCTTCGGCACCAGAGTTGATCAGGAACAGTGAGTAGTCATCATAACCGGAGGCTTTACCGAGTTTGTCTGCCAGTTTTTGTTGCAGGCTGTTGATGACCGAGTTGGAATAGAATCCCAGTTTGTTTACCTGGTCGGTGATAGCAGCTACATAAGTAGGGTGGCTGTGACCGACGGAGATAACAGCATGTCCGCCGTACAGGTCGAGGTATTCTGTGCCTTCGCTGTCCCATACATGGCATCCTTTGCCTTTTACAATCTCTATATTAAATAAAGGATATACGTCGAATAAATTCATGATGAATAATGTGTTAATATTGGCACATTAGTTAATTATTAAAAAGCCGAAGGCTTGAGATGTAGTCCTACAGTCTCTTCCAAACCGAACAGCAGGTTCATATTATGCACCGCTTGTCCGCTGGCGCCTTTCAACAAGTTGTCGATCATGGAAATGATCAGCAGTTTGTTGTCGTATTTCTGAAGATACAGGAGGCACTTGTTGGTGTTGACAACCTGTTTCAGGTCCGGGTTCTTGTCGGTGATGAACGTGAATGAATGATCATCGTAATACTCTTCGTAAATACGGCGGATTTCATCCAGTCCCACCTTGCAGTCGATGTAAGTCGTTGCAAAAATACCACGGGAGAAATTACCCCGCACCGGAATAAAGTTGATATTGCTTTCGAAACTATTCTGTAACTGACGCAGGCTTTGGCCTATCTCGGCCAAATGCTGGTGTGTGAACGGTTTATAGATCGAAATATTATCGTTTCGCCAGCTGAAATGAGATGTTGACGAAGGCTTTACGCCAGCTCCCGTGGAACCGGTGATTGCATTCACATGCAACTCCGAGTTTAACATCAGATGCTTGGCCAGCGGCAAAACGGCTAACTGGATACAAGTGGCAAAACAACCGGGGTTTGCAATGTGTCGGGACTTGCAGATACGTCGTCGGTTCAGTTCGGGCAGGCCGTAAACGAAATCGTGTTCATCGCTTTCGATACGGTAATCCATGCTGAGGTCGATGATCTTCACGTTGTCGGGAACAGTATGGCTTTCCATGAATTTCTTTGTATCGCCATGAGCGGTACAGAAGAACAGAAGGTCGATGCTGTCCAGCGGGAGTTGGTCGGTGAAACGCATATCGGTTTCTCCGAACAGTCCGCCGTGAACGTCAGTGATCAGGTTGCCGGCGTTGCTGGTACTATTCACAAATGTAATCTCGGCGTCCGGGTGATTCAACAGCAGACGAATCAATTCGCCTGCCGTATATCCCGCACCACCTATAATTCCGATCTTAATCATATTTCTTCGTCCTTATGGTTGTTATAATAAACACGCAGCGGTGTAGAAGTTACTTTGATAAAGCCTTTGGCATCTTCTGCCGTCCAGCCTTTCTGCATTTCACCGTATTCACCGAATTTAGTCTTCACCAGGTCGTCTTCCGACTCGACGCCTACGGTAGAGAAGGACAGCGGACGCAGTTCAAGGATAGCCGTACCGTTTACGTTACGCTGTGATTCCTGCAACATGGCTTCGATGTCGCGCATAACCGGTTCCAGGTACTGGCTTTCGTGCAGGAACATGCCGTACCAGTTGGCTACCTGGTCTTTCCAGTACTGCTGCCATTTGCTTAATGTATATTTTTCAAGGAAACGGTGTGCACCGATGATCAACATGGGGGCGGCAGCTTCGAATCCTACACGGCCCTTGATACCGATGATTGTGTCGCCGACGTGCATATCGCGGCCGATGCCGTAAGCTGCTCCGATCTCTTCCACCTTCTGGATAGCAGCGATCTTGTCTTCGAATACCTCACCGTTGACAGCATGGATCTCACCCTTTTTAAATTCGATACGCAGTTCTTCGCTACCGGTCTTTTCCACCTGTTTCAGGTAAGCACTTTCGGGTAATCCCTGGGCAGAATCCAGAATTTCACCGCCGCAGATGGAAGTTCCCCACAAACCTACATTATAAGAGTATTTCAGTTTGGTGAAGTCGGCAACGAAACCATGTTCTTTCAGGTAATTGATTTCGTAGTCGCGGGTCAGCGCCATGTCGCGTGTCAATGTGATGATTTCTACGTTTGGAGCCAGCACCAGGAATGTCATGTCGAAACGTATCTGGTCGTTACCGGCACCGGTCGAACCGTGAGCGATAGCGTCTGCACCGATCTCATTGGCATAACGTGCGATGGCCAAAGCCTGGAAGATACGTTCGGAGCTTACTGAGATAGGGTAGGTTCCGTTACGCAAAACGTTACCGAATACCATATACTTCAAACTCTTTTCGTAGTATTCCTTTGTAACGTCGATAGTTACATATTTGGTTGCGCCCAGTTTGTAGGCGTTTTCTTCGTTCTGTTTCAGTTGTTCTTCGCTGAATCCGCCTGTATTAGCGCAAGCGGCATATACTTCATACCCTTTTTCTTTGGCAAGGTACATAACGGTAAATGAGGTATCCAAACCTCCGCTGAATGCAACTACTACTTTCTTTTTCATTGTCTGTCTGTTTTTGTGGGGGGGGGGTAAGGGCGTTTCGCGAAACGCCCCTACGGGCCTCCTTTATTATTTATTATTATTTTTTTCTCTTTCGTCTGCTTCCCGTTTCGCACGGTGCGGGTCGGCAGGGTCGAACAACATCGCCGTACAGATGCAATATTTCCGGTTCGTGCGCTCCAGAATATCATGGTTTATGCAACCGTTGCAACCGCGCCAGAACGATTCGTCGTCCGTCAGATCGGAAAAGGTAACCGGCACGTATCCCAGTTCCGTATTCATTTTCATTACTGCCGCGCCGGACGTAAGACTGAAAATCTTAGCCTTCGGCCAACGCATGCGGGCCAGTTGAAACGTCATATCCTTGATCCGTTTGGCAATACCCAAACCACGGAAATCCGGATGAACAATTAAACCGGAGGTCGTCACATACTGCTTGTTGCCCCACGATTCTATATAGCTGAAACCTGCAAACTGATCCCCGGCCAGCGCAATGACCGCTTTCCCTTCAATCATTTTCTGGGCCACATATTCATGCGTACGCTTAGCGATACCTGTTCCACGCACTTTGGCCGCCTCTTCAATGGTAGTCAATATCTTGTCTACGTATATTTCGTGAGAGGCGTCAGCAATCATTACATCGATTTCTGTTTCTTGTTTCATTTTTCCGATTGTTCTTTGTCTTCTTTTGTTTATAAACGGAAGAACCGTTGTCTCCCTTAATCGCCCTTATATAAAATGTGATAATGCTTTTACTATCCGGTCCCTGCTGATCCCTTCGCGGGGGATGATCAGGATGGTGTCGTCTCCGGCAATCGTACCCAGTATCTCGTGCGGGGCATGGGTGTCGATGTCGGATGCGATCCCCATCGCATATCCCGGACGTGTCTTGACTACTGCCAGGTTTCCGGAAAATTCGATGTTCGGATGATGTTCTGTCTGCACCTTGTTCGGCTGTATCAAAGCTGAATAATCGGGCAGACAATATACATAATCGCCGTTCGCATCATGTACTTTGGCCACTTTCAGCTGCTTTATGTCGCGCGACAAAGTAGCTTGTGTCACCTGAAATCCGCTGGCTTCCAATTCTTTCAGCAGCTCTTCCTGGTTACATATAGCCTTTGTTTGTATGATACGGCAAATAGCATCCAATCGTTCCTTTTTTGTACTCATGTTTGTATATTTATGCAAAACGGTTGCAAATATAAAGCGAATAATTGAATAAATATACATGTGGGGACGGTTTTTTTGCATAATTATTTATACTGTATATCTGTTGAGCAAAAATGCCTTTGGAATTGTTCTATTCTTATAAAGAAATGATAATTTTGTATTCGTAAAAACAACTGTTCCGTTAGGGTGAAATATTTTTGAGGATTGTATGAATAATGTGAAGGTAATTCGTAGTTGCTGCTTTTCTTAGTTAGAAAAAATTGATTTCCAAAATTTATCGTATATTTGGGCGCAAAGGAAATAAACCGGAAGAAATGTCGGATACAACTACCACAGATGAAAAGCTGATTGAAGCAATTGGGAGAGGTGATTACGTTAGTTATAATAAACTGTTCGAACGTTATTATGCTCGCCTCTGTCAATATGTGTATAGTCTGCTCATGGATAAAAGTGATGCGGAAGATGTTGTGCAGGAACTTTTTCTGAAGATATGGAAGAATCGGGAAAAGATTGAAATTAAAGAAAATGTAAGCGGCTATCTCTATCGTATGGCTAAGCACCTGGCATTGAATCAACTCAGGTCAAAAGTTTATTTTAATAACTTATCGGAAAGCAAGGACCAATTATCTTATGAAGAAAACAGAGTTGAAATCGAAGAATTTCGGATAGCAGTCTACGATTGTATAGATCGCCTCCCGGATCGTAGCAGGGAAGTGTTGTTGCTTCACCGTATAAAAGGACTGAAACAGAAGGAAATATCAGAAAAACTCCAAATCTCGGTAAAAACAATCAAAAATCAGATATGGTCGTCGCTTCAGAAACTAAAGAGATGCTTGGAGTTAAAAGGAATATAATTTTTTTCGGGTCCTGAATAGGACCTTTTTTTATTTGTTGTGTCATATATTAAAAGCATGATTTATGGAAGAGCAAAAAAATATAAAAGATCACATCATAGACTATTTACTGGATGACGGAGAAGAAAAAGCCATATCTCCTGTATTGTCGGAATGGTTAGCTGAAGATGTATCTAATCAAAAAGAATTTGAGCAATATAAGAAAATATGGAAGGCATCGGGCTCTTATACAGAACCCAATGTCTATGACTCTGATCTGGCATGGGAGAAAATTAATATGATAAACGGACAGCAGATAAATACCCGGACGTATTTAAAGAATATATCTTATGTAATTTCCGGAGTGGCTGCTTCCTTGCTGATTATGTTTGCCCTTTCTTTTATGGGGGTTTTTGAAAAGAATACGGAGGTGCTGGTAAGCATGAATGCTGATTACGGAAACCGTTCGGAAATTGTTTTACCGGACGGATCGGTGGTAAAACTGAATTCCGGGTCGGAGATTACTTATTTATATGATCCGAAGGAGAAAATACGGGAAGTAAGTTTCCAGGGAGAAGGTTTTTTTGATGTATCTAAAAGTAAATCCCCGTTTGTCATAAAAATGGCAGGTGGATTGAGTGTGAAAGTTTGGGGGACTTCTTTCAACCTACAGGCTTATGTGGACGATCCGGTTATTCAGGCTTCATTGGTGGAAGGGTGCATTGAACTGGATAGTGGAAGCGATAAGTTGGTCATGAAGCCGGGAGAAATGGCCGTTTTTGATAAACAAGCAAATAAGATCAAACAAGTGGAAGGTATATTATCTCATTCTTATGGATGGTTGGATAATAAGTTATATATGGAGGATATGCCGTTATCGGTTGTTTGTAAATATCTGGAAAGATGGTATGATGTGAAGATTATGCTCCAACCGGGGCTAGGGGAAAATATTCGTTATAATGGGGTCATACAGGAAGAAACCGTAACGGATGTAATGAATGCATTGTCCCGCCTGAGTAAGATACGCTATCATGTGACAGGAAAAAATATAAGTATAACCTCTAAATAGAATTGCCTATGAAGTAAAGAACCATGAATACACAAAACGGGAAATGCTGGAAACATCTCCCGTTATAAGTCTGATCATAAAATTAGTGCTTGCAACACTAATAGTTAACTAATAATCAATTTACAAATATATGAATTTTTTCAATAAGTTAGAGTCGGTTTTTTATCCGACCCTTAAAAAGATATTATCTATTATGAGATTAACGACATTACTTTTGATTGTATTCTCACTTAATATATCTGCAACTGTTTATTCTCAAAACACGAAGTTATCGTTGGATGTTAAGAACCAATCGATAAAGGAAGTTCTTTTCCTGATCGAAAATCAATCTGATTTTCGTTTTATATATGAAAGTGGGAAAATTAATTTGGACAAAATAGTATCTGTCCGTGTGAAAGACCAATCTGTCGAAACGGTTTTAAAACGTCTTTTTGAACAGGAAGGAATCCAATATGAAATTACGGAGAATAATTTTATCCTGATCAATCCGATGGAAAAGAAGGGGAATGTTTCGCCCGTAGTATTACAACAGGGCCGGCGTGTTACAGGCGTGGTAAAAGATGTAACCGGCGAACCGATTATAGGGGCAAACGTGGTGGAAAAAGGCACGACAAATGGAACAGTTACGGACTTTGACGGACGTTTTTCCATAGATGTTTCAAGCCATAATATTCTTGAAGTATCCTATATCGGATATGCTTCGAAAGAATTCAAACTTACGGATAAGTCAACGTATGATGTTGTCCTGACGGAAGATACCGAGTTGCTGGATGAAGTCGTGGTGGTCGGTTATGGTACACAGAAGAAGGTAAACTTGACTGGGGCCGTAGAATCTGTGAGTGGTGATCGATTGGCAAAACAACCGGTAGCACAAGCTTCGCAGGCATTAGTTGGACTTGCTCCAGGTTTGACTGCTATTCAGGAGAGCGGACAGCCGGGAGAAGATAAGGCGATTTTGCGTATTCGCGGTATGGGCTCGATCAGTGCGTCTAATGATCCTTTAATTTTGATTGACGGCGTGGAAGGAGATATTAATACGATAGATGGAAATGATATCGAAAATATTTCGGTATTGAAAGATGCTGCATCTGCTGCGATTTATGGCTCACGTGCTTCAAATGGAGTTATATTAGTTACCACGAAGAGAGCAAAAGAAGGAGGTGTTTCGGTAAATTATAAGAACTATCTGGGGTGGCAGAACCCGACGAATCTTCCTTCGTTCTTAGGTGCTCTTGATTATTTGAAGTATACAGGTTCCGATCAGGCGACAATTGATGCTTATCGGGCGGGTATGAAGACAGACCCGGACCGATATCCGGATACTGATTGGGTTGGCTTGCTGTTTAGTGAAACGAACTTTCAACAATATCATAACCTGAATGTTAGCGGAGGTTCTGATAAGGCGAAGGTTTTGGCTTCAGTCTCTTTTACGGATCAGGGAGCTGATATTGTCAATTATGGTTTTAAGCGTTACAATGGACGATTTAATTCAGATTTGAAGTTATCGGACAAATTTGATATTAATTTTGATTTGGCTTTTAGCCGGTCAGAGCAAAATGCATCTAATGCTACATTGACGGCTGTTGTACGGGATGCGTTCAGAATTGCGCCTAATTATCCTGCAGTCTATTCAGATGGTACCTGGGGGGATGGTTTCTCCGGAGGAAACCCGATAGCGCAGGTACGGGCTGGCGGTTATAACAAAAGACTTTATAATGAATTCAGAGGTTTGTTGAAAGCGAACTACCGGCCTTTCGATGGGATGAATATCTCAGTCTTATATGCACCCTCCTATGAAGATATTTATGTAAAAAGAGCATCTAAGACATACGAGCAAGTGATGGACTGGGATACTAAGACGATCCGGAAAAAGGGAGATCCTAATAGCTTTACGCAGACAAACGAGCGTCCGTTCAGTCAGAGTTTCAACGCTGTAGTTTCTTATACAAAGACGCTTAAAGATCATAGTTTTTCTGTGTTGGGAGGATATGAGTTTATCAAGTATAACTATGAGATGTTTTCTGCCGGGCGGCAATATTATGTTTTGCAGGATTATGAAGTGCTTAATGCCGGTTCGGAAGAATATGATTCAAACTCCGGAACAGCGACTCATAATGCGTTAGTCTCATATTTCGGACGTGTCAATTATTCCTATAAGGACCGTTACCTGTTTGAAGCAAATCTGAGACGAGATGCTTCTTCCCGGTTTGCGAAGGATAATCGGGTGGGTATTTTCCCATCTTTTGCTGCGGGGTGGAGACTTTCTGAGGAGAACTTTATGAAGGATCTTTCGTTTTTGTCTAATTTGAAATTACGTGCCTCATGGGGTAAATTGGGAAACCAAGAAATTGGTAGTGATTTTCCTTATACATCTTCTATTGCATTGGGTAGTGCCAATTATCTGATGGGAGGACAAATTGTAAACGGAGCAGCCCAGAAAGTACTGGCGAACAAGAATATCAAGTGGGAAACGACAGCAACGACCAATATTGGAGTAGATGCAGGATTGCTGGATCAGAGATTGACTCTGACCGCTGATTATTATGTTCGTAAAACAAAAGATATTTTGTTGAATATACCGGTACCTGTAGTAACGGGTCTTGAAGCACCGATCCAAAATATCGGAAATGTAGAAAACCGTGGATGGGATGTAACGGTCGGATGGCAAGACCGGGTTTCGGCTTTTGACTATGGCATAAAAATTAATTTATCAGATGTGAAAAATGAGGTTACCAATCTGGGTGGAAGCGAGATGATTATTACGGGAAATTCTATTATCCGGTTAGGAGCACCGATCAATTCCATTTATGGTTATGAAACTGAAGGTATTTTCCAATCGCAGGAAGAAATAAATGGGGCGCCCAGCCAATTTGGTACTTTAAAACCTGGTAATCTCCGTTATAAAGACCAATTGACCGTCGATACCGATGGAGATGGTGTGATGGATGCAAGCGACGGCGTGATCAATGCGGATGACAGAGTTATATTAGGCGATCCGTTTCCAAGATATACTTTTGGAATTGATTTGACTGCCGGTTATAAGGGATTTGACCTTGCGATTGCATTGCAGGGAGTAGGTAAACGTGATGTCCTTTTAGGTGGCGATCTTGTTTATCCTTTGTTTAATGCTGGTAAACTTCAGGAATGGCATGTCAAAGAATGTTGGACTCCTGAAAACTCAAATGCAAAGTTCCCTATTCTGGAGGCAACGAGCTTTGGTAGTAATGATGTGCAGGCAAGTAACACATGGTTGTTCAATGCTTCTTACCTGAGAGTGAGAAATGTAACATTGGGTTATACGTTGCCGAAACAGCTCTTGAGCAAAGTATTTATCAAGAACTTAAGAGTATATTTCTCCGGGCAGAATTTATTGACCTTTGATAGCCTTCCGCAGGGGATCGATCCGGTTGTTCCGAATGATTCGCAGGGAGCGATCTATCCTGTTGCTAAGAGTTATACATTTGGTATTGATTTATCCTTTTAAATGAAGAATATTATGAAAATATATAAGCTGTTATTATTGTTGGTTGTCGGATTTTCTTCTTGTGAAAATAATATTTTGGATTTGGAATCTCTGACAGAGCCGGTTGACGATGTTTTTTATAAAAATGAAGAAGAATTGAACCTGGCACTTAATGGAACTTATAATTCATTGCGTTTGACAACTGATTATAAGATACCTCTTATGGTTGCGATGGATAATGGAGCGACGGATATCGGTGTGTCCAGGGGTGTTTGTTCTGCTATGATGAATCAGGGACAAGGAACACAAAGTTCGACTAACGGAGGTTTTCTCACAATTTACTCGGATCATTATAAAGGTATTGCCCGAGCAAATGCATTGTTGGAAAATATGGTACGATCCAAGGATGTCGTGTCTGAAACCATATATAAGCAGATTGAAGCGCAGGCTTTGTTTATAAGGGCGTTTCATTATATGTATCTCACTGAGCTTTTTGGTGATGTCCCATTTTTGAATAAAGTAATAAAAGTTCCGACAGAAGGACTGATTCCACGTGAATCGAAAAAGGTTATAATTGATCAAATCCTCGCAGATTTGAAAAAAGCGGCAGAAGTGCTTCCTTATTCATGGAAAGGTGAGCCGGAACGTATTACAAAGGGAGCTGCTCTAGGGTTACATGCCCGTATCTCGTTGTATAATGGATATTATGCAGAGGCTGCGGCATCGACTAAAGAGATTATGGATAATGAACAGGCTTTTGGGTATAGCCTTCATGCAAATTACGGAGAATTGTTCCAATTAGCCGGACAAGCATCTGCAGAGATTATGTTTATCATGCCGTTTAAATATGAATATTATATTACGCAGTTTTCTGTAACTCAGGGATCACGTAATAAAGGGGCTGTCAGTGTAATGGTACCTACTCAGTCTATGGTCGATTCTTACGAATGTATTGATGGTGAAACAATCGACAAGTCGAAAGTGTATAGTCCGAAACGCCCCTTTGAGAACAGGGATCCTCGTTTAAAAGCCTCTATAATTACTCCGCAAAGTGAATGGGCTGGTATGATTTTTGAAAGCCATCCGGACAGTACGACTTATCGTTTGGTAAATGGGGCAATCGGCGGATCTAACAGTGATTGTCGTACAGTTTCCTGGCCGGCAGCTTTCTGTGGCTATTTATGGAAGAAAAATACGATAGAAGAAACGCAGGTAAAAATTCAATCCTGGGATGATCATAACTTTATCCTGATGAGATATGCCGAGATTTTATTGACCTACGCGGAAGCAAAAATCATGCAAGGAGAGGTTGATGAGTCAGTGTTGACTGCCATAAATAGAGTTCGTGCCCGTGCTTATGGAGTAGATGTTTCTGCAACAGCTGATTATCCGGCTATTACGACTATGGATGTGGCAAAGTTGAAAACGATTATCCAGCGTGAAAGAAAAGTAGAGTTAGCAGATGAAGGTTTCCGTTTGTTTGATATCCGACGGTGGAAGATCGCAGAGAAAGTAATGCCGGTTACTATTTACGGTCGAATATTGGATACTGAAACAGCTACTGGCATACCTCAAATTGATGAAGACGGTTTCGTTTCCTATAGCGGAATAGCAAGCCAATATGATTTGAATACTGATGCTCGTTTCCCGAATGCAGTTCGTGTATTCAATTCTTCACGGGATTATTTGTGCCCGATTCCTCAGCAGGAAATAGATACCTATGCCCGTTTTGGCATAACACTCGGTCAGAATCCGGGTTATTGATAATAGGTTTTGATTCAAGGAACACAGAAAATTGCAGATTAATGCTCAATTTTCTGTGTTCACTTAAATATTTTATTTGATAACATTTAATATAACAGAATGGGATATTTCTATAAATTCATTTTTCTCTCCGGTTTTCTGCTTTTTATAAATATTGCTATGCAGTCTCAAAATTTGGAAAGTTCATATCTGAGAGGAGATGCTAATGTTCAATTTCGATGGAGATTCGGTTACAGTGAATATCCGATTAACAGGTCTTCCCGTACAGATCTGGAAGATGTCACAAAAGGAAGATACGCCTGGTATGATGGTCTTTTGTGGTCTGGAGCTTATAAAGACTGGCAAGACAGGACGATTCATGGAGTGAGTCTCTTGTTTAGAGGAGGATCACCTTATGCCCGGACTATACGTTGTATAAGCGATTTAGTACCATTCAGCCATTCCGGTTATGCAAAGACATTTGTCATACCATTGAGTTATGGGATTGGTTCTGAAGAACGTCTGTCTTTTTCTTTAACTGTGACGGGACAGGAAAGCGAGACAATCGTAATGAATTTGTACCCTAAAAAGGTCGTGGAGGCGACCAGTGGTAATTTGAAAGTCTCGTTTAAGGCATTACGGATTGATACTTCTCCGAATGAACGTCCTGTGACAAAGGTCATGGGGTTATTGTATGTCAGGGTTTATCCGACTTTATTGAAATATGGGAATCGTATGGTCTTTGAGTTTAATTCGTTGACACATCATATGGATATTGAGTCAAGTATGTGCATCGGATCTTTATGGGAGGATTTGAGTAAGACAGATGCTGATAATGCATGGAAAGAATCCGGTTTAACGGAAACGAAGTTGGAAGAGGGATACAGGCAGCATATAGAGAACCTGGAAAAGTGGGATGAAAAGGTTAAGCGCGTATCTGCCGGTTTGGATAAAGAGGGAACGATAGAAGTATCCTGTAATGCGAAAGTTTTTTCATGGGATCGGGGAGAAAGGCGTGTACAGGCTTATTCCGGAAATCCGGTTAAAGACTACCAATATGGTGAAGTTACAGACAAAATTGAAAAAATGGCCTTGTCTGTGACGGGGCAAATGAAGGGTAATTTCTCCCTTTTTCGGTATCAACACCATCAGTTGCCCTGGAAAGAGGACAATCCAGCTTTACTTGACAGTGCTGATATTGTTTATATGGACCAATGGCTGAAAGTTGCGGCTTTGACTGCGGATGAAGTGGTGTTGGATATGCAGATATCTCCTGTTACAAAGGCATATAAAGTAGCATCTAAAATGGGGACGGTCCCATTGCCGGAAGAAGGTATTCCCGGGTATTCCTGGGAGGATTTAACATTAGGGTATCAAACTGCGATAGCTCACGCAAAAAAAGTCTGTCCGCAACTAAAAATTGTGCAGATGCCTTATGAATATGATAATATTAGTGGCAGTGAATGCCATATGGATGCACATTATAATATTTTTAAATGCTTGTACAAAGCAGTCAATAATGTTAACAAAGGATTGAAAAATAAGGATCAGGTGGAAGTCGCAGGGTTGGGTTCCAATACTCCTTATCATTGGGATTTTATCGATGGTTTTCTGAAACGTTATCGGGCGGATACAAGTCCGGATAAACGATTGGACTACATTACCTGGCATAATTATTTGTTTCCGGGGACAGCTCCCAATATAGCACAAGGTTTCAAATCAAAAATCAATGAAATATTAGCGAAATATGATATTTTGCCTGATTTGAAAATTCTTGTGGATGAATCCGGGCTTGCGGAACCTTCTACGATCGAAGACCTGTCGGATATGGAGGGAGCTTGCAGAAAGGAAGCGGCGATGGCTTGCTTTGCTTCGACTGTACACTATTGGTACTTAAAAGAAGAGGGGAACTTTTTACCGATAACAGGAGGAGGATTCCACTTTGGATTACTTACTTATGGAAATCAGAATGTGATTTCTCCTTATGCAAAGGGGATGATTCTTCGCAACTCCTTATTCGATAAGATGATACCATCTGTTTCATATCCTTATGATAAAGATGGATATGGGTTGTATAGTCAGGCGACAGCAGATAAAAATGAATATCGCATCCTGGTTTGGACTGCTTCACCTTCTATCTTTTATGAGAAGGCAACTCCTTTGGCTTTTCCGGATGCAAAGATCGTGTTGAAAGATATTCCGGAAATGTTTGAAGGAAAAAATGTCCTTGTGGAAATAGAATCGATTGATCCGGAGGAGAAAAAATCGCTGGAAATTTTACGGCAGGAGAAATGTCAGACTTTGCCATTAACCCGGGGAGCTGATCGTTATTATATAGATTTTACGGATGAAGAAGCTGAAATATTAAATTCGATTCCGGTAGAAAAAAGAATGTTGACAGTAAATGGGAAAAAGCTTGTTGTTCCATTGGATATCAGGCCATACAGTATGTATCTTTTAAAAATTAAATTAGATGAATAGAATAACATATATTTTATTAGTGGCATTATTTGCTTTTATTCCGGAATACATTTATTCGGCGGATTTGTGGGTCGAGGCTGAAGGATTCGATAATAAAGGTGGTTGGGTTGTTGACCAGCAGTTTATGGATCAGATGGGATCCAGTTATTTGATGGCTCATGGTATGGGACAACCGGTTGAAGATGCGGAGACTGAAATTAATTTTGATAAGACAGGAGTCTATCATGTATATGTACGCACATATAATTGGACATCGCCCTGGTATAATGGAGAGGGACCGGGCAAATTTCGGTTGAAATTGAACGGAGAAACCTTTTCTGCCGTATTAGGAGTTACGGGTGACCGATGGATGTGGCAGAAAGCTGGCATTGTAGAAGTAAAACAGAAGAAGAATAGACTAGCCTTGCACGATTTGAGTGGTTTCAATGGACGTTGTGATGCCATCTATTTTACAATGGATGAGAATGATATTCCGGCGGCAGATGTAAAAACTTTATCTGAAATGCGGTATCGGAAATTGAATTTGACAAAGAAAACACCTTCTGCGGAAAAGTTTGATTTTGTGGTTGTAGGAGGAGGAATTGCAGGTATGAGCGCAGCCATTTCTGCTGCTCGCTTAGGATGTAAGGTCGCTTTGGTCCATGATCGCCCGGTTTTGGGGGGAAATAATAGTTCGGAAGTCAGAGTTCATCTGGGAGGTCGTATAGAGGCGGGTCCTTATACGGCTTTAGGTAGTTTGCAAAAAGAGTTTGGCCCTTTGAAAGGAGGTAATGCCCAACCTGGGAATTATTATGAAGATGAAAAAAAAATGAATGCGATTAAGCAGGAAAAGAATATAACTTTGTATGCTTCTTGCAGGGCATTTGATGTGGAGACGAAAGATAGCCGGATTACCAAAGTTTTCATACGTAATATTGAAACGAATCAGGAAATGGTTCTTACTGCTCCGCTATTTGCAGATTGTACGGGAGATGCCAACCTCGGATTTATGGCTTCTGCAGAATATCGTTCCGGTCGGGAGGCTAGGTCTGAATATAATGAACCGACCGCTCCTGTGCAGGCTGATAAAATGACGATGGGGGCATCGGTACAATGGTATTCAGAAGAAGATTCACAGAGTTCGATTTTCCCTGATTTTAATTATGGTGTGGAATTTAATGAAAAGAGTGCCGAAAAGGTGATGATGGGAGAATGGACCTGGGAAACCGGAATGAATAAGGATCAGGTAAATGACGCGGAATATATTCGCGATTATGGGTTATTGGTTGTATACTCAAACTGGTCTTTCCTTAAAAATTCCTATTCATTAAAGGAAAAGTATACTAACCGTTCATTGAAATGGGTTGCTTATATTGCCGGAAAAAGAGAGTCACGTCGTTTGATCGGTGATCATATTTTAACGGAGAATGATTTGGTTGATTTTGTGAAATATCCGGACGCAACAGGATCTACTACCTGGACGATTGATTTGCATTATCCGGATCCGGATAATACAGCCCATTTTCCGGGAAAGGAGTTTAAATCTATTTGTGAAATGAAAAAGATACACCCTTATCCGGTTCCCTATCGTTGTCTTTATTCGAGGAATATTGATAATTTGTTTATGGCGGGGCGTAACATCAGTGTTACTCATGTCGCGCTGGGAACGGTTCGGGTGATGAGAACTACCGGTATATTAGGAGAAGTGATCGGAATGGCGGCCTCTTTATGTAAACAGAATGGGGTTTCTCCTCGCGCTATCTATCCGTCGTATTTTGACAAGTTGAAGGTGCTGATGGAAAAAGGTATTTCTAAATCGGAGCTTCCTAATAATCAAATGTACAATCAAGGGGAAACATTGGGTCCGAAAAAATAGAACAAGATGAAGACATTATGGGTGATCCTTTTGTGTTTGTTTTCTTTTTCCGTCGTAGCTGAAGAAAAGTTGTATGAAGTCTCGACTCAGAGATATACATATTACTCCGGAGCGTTGGGTAGATTTGATCTGGAAATTGATCTGCCCCGGTGCGATAAAAAGCAAAGTCCATATATGATTTATATACATGGTGGCGGATGGCAGCATGGAGATATGGGGGTTTTTAAAAAGCATTCCATTTATATGGCGGAAAGAGGCATTGCAGGTGTTCGGATCTCTTATCCTTTGATGGATCAGGGCGGTACACTAGGACGTGTAATGGATTTGATTGAAAAGTCTGTATTATTTATCAGAAAGCATGAGGAAGAATGGAAGTTGGACTCATCTTGCTACGGTTTTTGCGGCGCTTCGGCCGGTGCGCATTTAGCAGCATTGGCAGCCATGAAAATACCTGGATGCAGACTTTGGGTAGGTATGGCCGGGACTTATAATTTGTTGGAAACGAGAGAGGGTGATTTTCCTGTACCTGTAGTACAAAAAAGGTTTATTCAGGTGATAGACTCGCTGGACTTGCGTCAGGCTTCTGCTATGTTTAATATTCCGGATAGGAATATTCCTGCTAGTCTCTTGATGCATGGGATGAAAGATAATGTTATTGATTATAATCAATCGGTAAATTTTGCGACAGCGTTGGAAAGTAAAGGCGGGATAGTGGAAACTAAATTATATGAGAATGTCGATCATGGAATAAATTCCCGGACAAACGAAACATTGTTTAATCGTGTTTCTGACGATATGTACACTTTTTGTAAGGATATATTTTCCCGTAAGCGGATTGCTTGTGTGGGGAATAGCATCACATACGGGTATTTAACAAATTCGGTTGAAGAAACATATCCTTATAAATTGCAGAAAATGCTGGGAGATAGTGTTGAGGTACGCAACTTCGGAGTACCGGGTGCAGCTGTGCAGTTTGATAAATTTACTACTTATTTGAAGACGGAGGCATACAAAGATTTGAAATTATTCAGACCGGAAGTAATCATTGTGAAATTGGGAACTAATGATTCGAGACCGGATGAATGGGTAAATGAAGATTTTTTTTATGCAGATTATCTCAGGTTGGTCCGGAGAATGAAAAGTATTTCAGATCAAGTATATCTTTGTTATCCGATATTGCCGTATGGATTTAAATGGCAACAGCGTGATGACATTTTGCGCAATAAAGTAATGAAGCTGATTAAGCGGGTTTCAGAAGAGGAACAATTGCCGGTGATTAATTTGTATCGGGAGGAGATGAGAGATAGCGTTAATTATTACCCGGACGGTATTCATCCGACTTCAAACGGGTATGATATAATAGCAAAGATTATTTATGACAATTTATAGTACATAGGATATGTTTTTACAAAGTAAAGTTTGGATTCGTGTTTTGGGAGTATTGATGTTCGCTTTGATGAACATTGGACATATGAAGGGGGTGGAGTATTCCCTTTTGTCTCCGGATGGAAAGTTGGAAGTCCGGTTTGTTCGGACGGATAAGGGAACTTTTGAATATAAGTTTTCGATGGGGAATAAGTTGGTTATAGACTCTTCTCCAATCGGATATTACATGACAAATGGAAACAAAATACCTGGAAATGACTGGATAATAGCAAATCATAGCAAAAGAATGTCTAAATCTGTCTGGAAACCAGTATGGGGAAAAAGAGAGGTGGTGCCGGATGTTTTTAATGAATTGTCATTAGAATTGGCGCCACAGTCGGGGAGCGAAAAAACTAAACTATCGTTTGTCGTTCGGTTATATAATGACGGACTTGCTTTCCGTTATGAATTTCCGGAAAAACAAGTAGATATCCAGTCTGAATTGACAGGGTTTTGTTTTGTAGCTGATTATACAGCCTGGTCCTATAATGGGGAAAATGCCAATATTGGTCCGGAAAAACTCTCGGATATTGATGGTATAAGACGTCCGGTTGTGCTTTTGGAAGTTGATCCGAAATGCTATGTGGCTATTCATGAAGCTGATTTACGGGCGGGAAATCCTTTGCGGTTAATCTCCGGAAAAGGGGATCAGAGTTTTATGATAGAATCGTCTCCTGTGACTTTGTCCGAGGAAAATTGTTCTCCCTGGCGTGTTGTAATGGCTGGTGATAAATTGGGTACTTTAGTCGATTCGCACATTATTGAATTGTTAAATCCTGAACCTCAGATGGACTTCTCATGGGTCAAACCGGGTGTTTATGTTTGGGATTGGCGTATTGATGGTGCGATTGTTGAAGATTTTACTTATTCGATGACATATCCTTCCTGGGTACGTATGGTTGATTTTGCTTCGAAGCAAGGTTTTAAAGGGTTGGTATTGGATGCGAACTGGTATGGACCGGAGCATGAGAGTGAATCAGATCCGATGAAAGGAGGCCAGGCGCAGGATGTCCGAAAAATTATTCAGTATGCGAAAAGTAGAGGTGTAGGCATCTGGTTATACTTGAATGATGTTGGAGGACGTAATTTCCCGATCAGTGAGACATTAAAGTTGTATCACGATTGGGGCGCCGTGGGGGTAAAATATGGATTTATGAAAGGCTCCGAGCAGGAGAAAAATATTCGTACCAGAATGATTACTGAACTGTGTGCCCGAAATCAGTTATTGGTAGACTTCCATGATGGGCCTGTTCATCCTTATGGACAAATGCGGACCTGGCCTAATGCCATTACGAGGGAATATTGTCATGCTCAGTTGGATGCCCATCGGGTTTTTGTTCCGTCTACATTCGTAACATCTGTTTTTGTGAATATGTTGGCCGGTCCGATCGACATGAATAATGGCATGTTTGATTTAAGACAAGGGCCGACAACAAGAGTAGATGAAAACCAGCCGGTCCCCTCGACTGTCGTGTCGGAAGCAGCCCGGACATTGGTGACTTTTTCAGGAGCAACGATTCTTCCTGACATTCCGGAATATTATGAAAAGTATCCGGAGTTACTTTCCTTTATCTCTGCTCAGCAGATGCCCTGGAAAGAGAGTAGGACGTTGGATGGTAAAGTCGGTGAATATATTGTTATGATGCGTCAGACTGATAATGTTTATCTGGTTGGGGCTGTGACGAATGAATCGGCAAGAGAATTGGAGATCCCCTTGTCTTTTTTACCACGTGGACAATATGAGCTAATGTTAGTTCAGGATGGTGTTGATGCGCATTATTTGAACAATAGAGAATCTTATCAGGTGTCTAATCAAATTGCGACAACTAACGATAAAATTAAAGTCAGACTTGCTGCAGGTGGTGGTGCGTGCCTTTTGTTGAGAAAGCAACTTCCGGATTGTTTAGCGTTAAGGAATGGGTTATATTGGACTAATAAAAAGATACAAGAGAAAAAACCGCTGACGATAGCCTTTTTGGGAGGAAGCATAACACAAGCTTCTGGCTATCGGGTACAATTTGAAGATTGGTTTAAAAAATTTTACCCGGATGTCCTTTTATCGACTATAAATGCAGGTATCGGTGGTACAGGTTCAGATTTGGGAGTTGTTAGAATGGACAGTGATGTCTTAGCTAAAAATCCAGACTTGGTTTTTGTCGAATTTGCAGTGAATGATTCACAAACTGATTCATTAGAGATTGTACGTTCTATGGAAGGGATAGTAAGGAAAATCCGAAATCATTCAGATCACGTAGATATTTGTTTTTTGTATACGACAAATAAGCCACAGGAAAATGTGATTTTGAATGGAGATCATTGGCGTTCATCCCGCATAATGGAGCAGATAGCTCAATATTATGGTATTCCGTCTGTTTCTTTTGATTTCGCTGTTGCAAAACTACTAAGAGATAATAAGTTAGTGATGCATGCTTTACGGGATATGGATTATGGAGAGAAAATACGTTTTACGGAGGATGGTACACATCCAGGTTCAGACGGACATGCTGTTTATACGGAAACTCTATGCAATTCGTTTCAGCAGATGGTGAAAGGGACCCCAATGGTTCAGAAAATGAAAGTCCCGTTTTGCGAAACGAATTATGAAAATGCTAAAATGTATGATGTAGAAAAGGAATGGCTTTCAGAAGGATGGGAGAAAAAAGACGGAAGTGATCCTTTTGTCAAGCCTTTTAGGGAACATTTCTCTTATGTCGCTTCAACTGAGAAAAGTGGAGAGACTCTTCAATTTCGTTTTAAAGGTACAAGAGTCGGATTGTTTGATATTATGGGTCTTAGAGGAGCTCGTATAAAAGTTTATATTGATGGAGAGCTAATAAAAGACACGCGTAGATTTGATAAATATTGTACCTATAACAGGATGAATTATTTTTGGATGCCTGAACTACCGTATGGTGAGCATTCTGTTATAATAGAAGCGGACTGTACCCCTTTTGATAAAATGGATATTTTGCAAACAGAGAAAAAAATGAATATTGAAGAACTAAATAAATATGAGGTATTGATTGGTAAAATATTATGTGTTGGGAGTATATTGGAATAGAGTTGGTCTCTTAATTGACGAGAACAAATGTAATAATATACAGAAAGTGTTACGCCTCATACCGATTCCGCCGGATAAACAGGTTTCGTTATATATCTGTTGAGCAAAAATGCCTTTGGAATTGTTCTATTCTCATAAAGAAATGATAATTTTGTATTCGTAAAAACTAAATGAGAGAGATGAAAAAGATTACAGGTTTATTGATGGCGATGCTTCTGATGCTGAGTGCGTGCGGGAGTGTGCCTTTGACAGGGAGAAAGCAGGTGTTGCTGGTTTCCGACCAGGAGGTATTGTCCTCCAGCTTAACGCAATATAGCGATTATATGAAATCAGCCACAAAGTCGTCGGATAAGAATGAGAGTGCGATGGTGACCCGTGTGGGGAAGAAGATTGCCGCAGCAACGGAGGCTTATCTGAAAGCGAACGGAATGGAAAGCGAGATTAAGAATTTCCAGTGGGAGTTCAATCTGGTGAAAGATAACCAGATAAATGCTTTTTGTATGCCGGGCGGAAAGATTGTGGTTTACGAAGGTTTGATGTCGCTGGTATCGTCGGATGACGAACTGGCCGTAGTGGTTGGTCACGAAGTGGCGCATGCGGTGGCAAAACATAGTAACGAACGGATGAGCCAGCAGCTGATGGCACAATATGGAGCTGCTATTCTGGGACAGGCTGTAAGCAATAAGAGTGCGGCAGTCCAGACGGTTGCCAATACGGTTTATGGTGTGGGTGCGCAGTATGGTGTCATGCTTCCTTTCTCACGCAAACATGAATCGGAAGCGGATTATATGGGATTGGTATTTATGACGATGGCTGGATATAATCCCGATGTAGCGGTAAATTTCTGGCAAAAGATGTCTGCCGGAAAAAGCGGCTCGACTCCGGAGTTCATGAGCACTCACCCAAGTGATGCCACCCGTATCGCAGAGATACAGCGGGCGTTGCCGGAGATTAAGGCGAAGTATAAAACAGGAAAATGATAATAAATGGAGTTGTATTAAAACCGAATTTTGATACAACTCCATTTGATAAGTTTTATTTACGTTCTTTTATTTCGCTTTGAAGTTGTTTGGGATTACGTCGGCAATCCCAAAGCATGTGGATATAAATATATTTATCGTGAACGGTATAAATTATTTTAATGTGCCCCGAGACTAGTGAACGGTAAGAGAGTTGATCGACGTCACTCAGACAGGTTTCACAGAATCCCAGAAAAGGATGTAAACAGAGCAAATGATATATGTCATGATGAAGTGTGTCGCGGACTTTTTGAGCTGTTTTAACTCCAAAAGCATCCCGGTAATAGTATATAATCTGATCAAAATCGTTTGATGCAAACGGATGCCATATGATTTTCATACTATTATATAATATCTTTCATTCGCTGTTCCATCTCTTCACCGCTGATACCTATTCCGGCAATAGCATCCTTACCAGTGATAGCCAATCGCTGACGAACCTCTTCGAGGGTATATTCACACGGACTTGCCTCTTCTTTGTTACTCCGGAGCTTACTTAGATATTTGCGAAGTTTTCCGATGGTTTCACTATTTTCGATATTTAATATCTCACGAACCAATTCCGCTTTGCTGGCTTCAAGTTCTATTGTTGTCATAAGTGACTCCTTTCTATTAATTTACGTGCAAATATAAGTATTTAAACCGTTATCCCCATCTTCTTCATCAGGAAACATGCATTCATATTTTGTGCTACCCCTTCACGAAGCAGATAGGAGAAGGTTAGTTCTTCATTTGTAATATCGGCTTCAAAGCGGTAGTTCTTTATCTGGTTGGGGAATTCGTTTTCCAGTTCGCCCAGTGCCAGGTCGTGTGTGGCGATGATGCCGCAAGTCTGGTAAGCTACCAACTGTTTCATCAGGGCGATCGAACCTTTTTGCTTGTCGATCGAGTTAGTTCCTTTCAGGATTTCATCCAGTATGATAAATAGTTTTTCTCCCTGTTGCAGACGGTCGATAATCATTTTCAGCCGTTTCAATTCTGCGAAGAAATAAGATTCATTGCTGACCAGCGAATCGGAAGTACGCAGGCTGGTCACCATCTTTGCCGGATAGACAGTCAGGGAGTCTGCATAGACCGGAGCACCGATACAGGCCAGCAGATAGTTGACTCCGACTGTACGGAGGTAGGTGCTTTTCCCAGCCATATTTGCCCCGGTGATAATCAGGAACCACGGACTTTTTTCTATCGAAATATCATTCCGTACGCAAGCATCACGGCGGAGTAGGGGGTGCCCAAGTGCTTTACCACTCATCTTGAAGTAGGAGTCGGCTATTTCCGGATAGATATAGCCGGTATGATTGAATGCAAATCCTCCCAACGAACTGTAGGCATCAAACTCGGCAAGGGCATCGAACCATCGGGGAATATCCTCGGCGTGTATCTGTATCCAACGTTCCAGACGGATGGCTGTCCGGGTGTCGCGGAGAATAAAGATGTTCATAATGAATCCCATCATACTGCCCCGCTGGTCCAGCGCACCAATGCTGCGGGATAGCTTTTTCAGAGCCTTCGAGGCTGTTCCGTCTGTCCCGTTAAACTGGTTGCTGATCGCTGCCAGTTCGGTTGACTTGAAAAGGTCGCCTTCAATGCTTTTGATCAGTGAAGAATACGTATACAGGATTTTCTCCATCTTGTTCACGGAGTTATGAAGTTCTGTGATTTGTTTTCCCCGTATGTAGGAAATCAGGAACGAGATGGCGAAGAATATGCTTATGCCGGTGAAACTGATTATTCCGCTTGATGCTCCTGCGATCAGTATCACCCATATGGCAGGAATGAGCCATATCAGTATTTTCCAGAGCTGGCTGTTAATGAAGGCCGGTTTATGATCTGTTAGTGCGTTTAGGGTATTCACATCTCCTTTATTTCCCGGACTTAATACACCAGTTACATAGAAGTGTTGCCTTAATTGCGTCATTTCGCTCAGTTCACGGATCGCTTCCTGGCGTTTGAGTATCTTTTCTTTATCGGTAAGCGGGTTGATAAACCAGTTGGCAAGCCTTTCTTTTCCCATCGAAGTAACTGTCCGGTTGATGGACTGGAAGATGGAACGGTTTCCGAAAAGATCCAGGTCCAGGCTGAATGAATGGTCGGCCGAACTTTTCTCCGGTGCCCCGTCGAAAGCGCTGAAATCGTAATCCAGTCCTTTCAGTTCGTTGTTACACAGGGCGGATAGTGCATCGGCATACGACTTTTGCGATGATAAAAATGTATGATAAACCATTAACCCGATGAAAGGAATGATGAATAAGAGGATTGCTCCGCCTAACACCATCCAGTTTTCGGCTTTCAGAAACCATATCGCAGCAATAAGCCCGGCGACCAGCAGCAGGCGTATTGTTCCTATCAAATGCATTTTTTTTCTCAGACCGTCCGAGCGACGTGTGTAAGCGGCTATTGTATCCCTGTAATATTGATATACTTTTTCCATGCGGGCAAAGATATAAAAAATGAACATACCAGTTAAGATTTGGTTATTAATAAAGAAGAGGTAACTGAATTGACCATAATTCATGAAATCGGGGAGAATTGTTAAACCTCGATGGATATTACCTTTGTTTTGTTTTTATAAGGTTTATATATTCATGTTTTATGAAAAGGACAGCAGTATTTCTATACGTTTTATTCATTTCCTGTTTTGTTTCAGTATCTGCCCAGGTTCTGGTGCAGGATCCGAAGTTGGAATATAACGCGGACAGTGTGCGTGCGGTATTGGACAAAGCGCCTTATTTCACTTTATTCAAAGATAATTATTTCATCGGCGGGACGACGATCGGGCATAAACCGACCGCTGCCAATTCGGATGTGAAGTTCCAGTTGAGTATTGCCCAGCGCCTGACGAAAAGTAAGCTGCCTTTCGACACTTATCTTTTTATCCAGTACACCCAGAAAGCCTTTTGGAATGTTTTCCAGAAATCTCTGCCCATGCGCGACCTGAACTTCAACCCGGGAATCGGACTGGGGCATCTGATTATCCATCATAATAAATTCATCGGAAAAGGCTATCTGATGCTCGAACATGAATCGAACGGAAAAGACAGTACGGCTTCGCGCAGTTGGAACAAGGTGACATTTGCAACAGCCATTGTTTTAAACAAAAACTGGGAGGCTCAGTTTAAGACCTGGATACCGATCGTCGATGGAAAATATAATAAAGACCTGTTAAAGTATAACGGTATTTTCCAGATGGCGGCCAATTTCCGGACAGACAATAAGCGGTTTAACTGCGGAGTGATCCTGACGAAACGTAAAACCTGGTTCAGTTTTAATACACAGGTCGAGTTAAGTTATAAGTTTAACAATAACGAGAACCAATATTTTTTCCTTCAATATTATAACGGTTACGGTGAGAACCTGCTGGAATATAACCACTTTAAGAGTATGCTGCGGATCGGGTTTGTGATAAAACCGCAGGATTTCAGTATTTATTGAGAGTTCGTTATAGAGCTTTTTCCCCACAATTTTTATTCATGTGGGGAATTTCCCCCACTACTATGGGGAATACTACCCACTTGTGTGGGGAATATCACCCATTTAAGTGGGGATTATAAGTAATAAAGGCCTAAAAAGTTTACAATTTCTTACCAATCGTATTGCTCTACATATTGGTCGAAAAGCGGATCGGTATGGATACCTTGACGAATAAAGATCAAACGAATGATATTTTGTTCTTCAGGGGTAATCAATCGTTCTTTTTTCTGGATGCGGTAAAGGGTTCCTTTACTGAATTTAGTATTCATTGCCCGCTTAATGGCAACAGCTTTGTTATGAGGCAGATCTTCTAATAATTGAGTGATCCCCAAAGCGTACCTGTCCTTTTGATCTGCTTTGAAAAAGGGGCAGCTATCTGCTTGTGGCGTCGTGCAATCGGGGTTTACGATCGAGAAAACAGTCCGTTCCGGCGTAAGCTGTTTCGAAACGAGATAACGCAGGCACTCCGTAGAGTGCTTGCATTGTTCATTCAGGCAGTAAGCAAAACCTTGGGGGACGGATTCGTATTTAGATTCAGGTTCCATGTGTTGAATTTTATGATTTGACAAAGATAAGGTTAATATTGAAAAAAAGGAAATGATGTGAGGGTATTTTTTTACAACAAGTCGGTCGTTGTATGCGTCCGTCTCCAGGAAAAGAGGAAGGTCTTGTTTTAGATAATGCAGGGCTTTGGCTAGAACATGGATTTTGTCAACAAGACAGAATATGGACACTTAAAGGAAAGAAAAAACGTAAACGTCGTGAATCTCTAGAACCAGTGTTTGTCGTGATGGATCAGGATGGAATAATTCGGGAAGCTCATATTCCCCAACAGGTTGAAGGAATGGAATTAATTGAACTGACTCAGGAAGCTGAAGATTTGTTGGTGTTTGAGTCTTTCTTATCTTTTGCTTTGAATAAGGGGCATAAACCTTATTCGGCTTATTTGCGTTTTGAAGAACAATATTTGTCTGAGAATAATCAGAATCTGAATTTGATTCATTTGAAATATATCCAGAATCGTATAAGTAGATTACCTGGGGCTCCTAATCAGGGGACATGGTATCATATTAAGAAAAAAGTTATAACTATAGGTTCTTCTGAAGGCCTAGATCGTATGTTTATTATAAAAAAGGTCAAAGTCTCAGGTGCTGAATATTGTGGTTTTTAAAGGATAGGAAGTATATTGATATATTTTCTTCTATATCTTTGTGAAAAGAATTTACTGCTGTCTTTTTATTCTATTGGAGACAATATTTTTGTCTAAAGTTTGGTCATTCGTTTATGGGGAACGACTCTCCACCAATTTTTTGTATCTTTGCCCCTCAAAGTAAAGTACAAAAGGCAGTATGATCAGTTATTTACAGATAGACGGACTTACCAAGAGCTTCGGTGATTTGGTTCTTTTTGAGGATATTACGTTTGGAATTGCACAGGGGCAGAAAGTGGGCCTTATCGCAAAGAACGGTACAGGTAAAACAACTTTACTGAATATCATTGCCGGGAAAGAAGATTATGACAGTGGAGCTGTCGTGTTCCGTAACGACCTGCGTGTCGGTTATCTGGAGCAGACACCGGTTTATCCCGAAGGATTAACCGTTCTTCAGGCCTGTTTTTATTCCCCGAATGAGACGGTTCGACTGATCGCTGAGTATGAAGAAGCTATGGCCAGTGACGATCATTCCAACTTGCAGGATATCCTGATGCGTATGGATAACCTGAAAGCCTGGGATTATGAACAACGGGCCAAGCAAATCCTTTCACAACTAAAGATCACAAACTTCGACCAGAAAGTGGAACATCTGTCCGGCGGACAGTTGAAACGCGTGGCATTGGCTAACGTTTTGATCACTGATCCTGAACTGATTATCCTCGATGAGCCGACCAACCACCTCGACCTGGAAATGACCGAATGGCTGGAAGGATACCTGAGCCGTGCCAATATCAGTATTCTGATGGTGACGCACGATCGTTATTTCCTGGATCGGGTTTGTAGTGAGATTATCGAAATAGATCGTCAGCAAATCTATCAATATAAAGGTAATTACAGCTACTATCTGGAAAAACGGCAGGAACGTATGGAGGCGATGAATACGGAAGTGGAACGAGCTAACAACCTGTTACGTAAGGAACTGGAATGGATGCGCCGGCAGCCGCAAGCCCGTGGAACGAAGGCTAAATATCGTATCGATGCTTTTTATGAACTGGAGAAGAAAGCCAAGCAGCAACGGGATAACGGAAACGTGAATCTGGATGTGAAAGCTTCCTATATCGGATCGAAGATATTTGAAGCGGAGCATGTGACGAAAAGCTTTGGCAATATTAAAATCGTAGAAGATTTCAATTATATTTTTGCCCGTTTCGAGAAGATGGGTATTGTCGGTAATAATGGTACCGGGAAGTCTACCTTTATTAAAATGCTGATGGGGGAAGTGGAACCGGATAGCGGACGCTTCGATGTGGGTGAAACTGTTCGTTTCGGCTATTACAGTCAGGATGGCTTGAAGTTTGACGAACAGATGAAGGTGATCGATGTCGTACAGGATATTGCCGAATATGTAGACCTGGGCGACGGAAAGAAACTGGGTGTTTCTCAGTTCCTGAATTATTTCCTGTTTACTCCCGAAAAACAACATAGCTATGTTTATAAACTGAGTGGGGGAGAGAAGCGGCGTCTTTATCTGTGTACAGTCCTGATGCGTAACCCGAACTTCCTTGTACTGGATGAGCCGACCAACGACCTGGATATCGTAACGCTGAATGTGCTGGAAGAATATCTGCGTAACTTTAAAGGTTGCGTGATCGTTGTTTCCCACGACCGCTACTTTATGGATAAGGTTGTCGATCATCTACTGGTATTTCGTGGTAATGCCGACCTGAAAGATTTCCCCGGCAACTATACTCAATATCGCGATTGGAAAGAGGTACAGGATCAGTTGGAGAAGGAAGCGGAAGCTGCCCGCCAGCCCAAACAAGCTCCTGCTCCTGAAAAGAACAACCGCCCTCAGAATGAACAGAAAAAGAAACTATCTTTCAAGGAACGGAAGGAGTTTGAAGCGCTGGAAGAAGAAATACCTGCGCTTGAAGCTGAAAAAGCTGAACTTGAAACGGCTATGAGCAGCGGAACATTGAGCAACGACGAGTTGATGGCAAAGTCGGAACGCATTGCAAAAGTGATTGAAGAAATAGATGAAAAGACAATGCGCTGGCTGGAGTTAAGTGAGCTGGCTTAAAGATATGAACGAAACGAAACCTGTGCTTTGGAACCGGAATTTCATCCAGTGTTGTATTTCTTATTTCCTGATGAATTTCTCTTTTTACATGCTGATGCCGACTATGCCGGTTTATTTGGTGGAGGTATTGAAGATTAATCCGTCGGAGGTGGGTGTGGCATTATCCAGTTATTCGATAGGGTTGCTGTGCGTCCGTCCCTTTTCCGGATACTTGGTGGATTGCTTTTCACGCAAACCGTTATATCTCTTTGCCTTTACGGTTTTTGCCTGTATGTTTACCGGTTATTTGTTTGCAACGACGGTCCTGACGATAATGGCTGTCCGTTTCATTCAGGGTGGCTTTATGGGGATGACTTCCGTTTCCGGTAATACCATTGCGATAGATGTGATTCCTTCCAGGCGAAGAGGCGAAGGAATGGGGTTTTATGGATTGACGATTAATCTGGCGATGTCGCTTGCTCCGTTGGTGGCGGTCGCTGTTTATGATAGGTATGGTTTTCATCCGCTGGTGCTGGTAGGTCTGGCGATAGCGTTGGTTGGTGTCGGCTCTGTCTGTCTGATTCGTTATCCGAAACGGGAGAAGGTGGAACGGCCTCCTTTTTCGCTGGATCGTTTTATTCTGGTGAAAGCGTTACCGACGGCATTGGCTTACCTGTTGAGTGCAATCCCTTATGGGATGGTTGTTTCTTTCGTCGTGCTGTACGGAAAAGAGATCAATGTGTCGAATCCCGGTTATTTCTTTATTTTTATGGCGATAGGGGTCGGTACGGCAAGGCTTATCTCCGGGCGGTTGGTCGATCACGGGAAGATACATCTGGTATCGATTAGTGCGTTGGTGTTTCTGACACTTTCGTTTGCTGTATTTGCTTTGTTTCATAATGAAATTGTTTTTTTTGCTTCTGCGCTGGCGATAGGCATCGGATTCGGTGTTTGTGTCCCGGCTATCCAGTGTCTTTTCGTAAATGTCGCTCCGCATCATATGCGTGGAACGGCAACTTCCACTTATCTGACATCTTTTGATTTCGGAGTGGGAATCGGAATGTTGGCAGCCGGCTTCATCGCTTCGCATGCCGATCTGGCAACAGCCTATCTGGTAGGATCGGGTTGCTGCCTGGTGTCGCTCCTGGTTTATTTGCGGTGGGTGAGGCCGTCGTATGAGAAGCATAAATTGGTCGATTGAATTTTATTACTTGCCTGATTAGATTGGTTTCTTTTGTTTATATTTGTGCTGTGGTCTTGTTTTGGGGACTGCAATGATAATTAAAAATGTCGGGTACATGAAAAACATTCTGTTAACCATCTTTTTACTGACATATACCTGTTTGCCGTGTTTTTGCCAGCAAACAGTCGATGAAGCCTGGGTCGCTTCTATTAATGAAGAATATGCTGCCTTTCCTTCTGAACTTATCTATCTCCAAACCAGCAAAGGTATTTATGAGACAGGAGAAGACCTTTGGTTTAAAGCATATCAGTTGAATTCCCAATCTTTTGCATTCTCCAATCAAAGTCAGACATTGTATCTGCAAATGATAAATAATAAGGATAGTATCGTTTGGCAAGAGAAATATCCGGTAGAAAACGGTATGGTATTCGGACATGTTTATGTCAGTGAGAAGCTGGTGGATGGTGATTATTTTCTGGAAGCCTATACCCGTCACTCTTTTCATAACGACACAACAGGAATTCTGTCTTCACGTAAAGTAAGGATTGTCAAAAATATAGCTCGTGATAATCAACAATCGGAAGATGTAGGAAAAGATAGTTTGCGATTTGATGTTTTTCCGGAGGGAGGAAATCTGGTTTCGGGTTTGCCTTCACGTGTGGCGTTTAAGGCAACAAATGGCAAAGGATATCCGGTAGAGGTAAAGGGTACTTTATACCAAGATGATACTCCGGTCACCCTATTGGAAAGTAGTCATGACGGAATGGGGGTTTTCTTCTTTACTCCTGATACAGAAAAGAAATACCGGATAGAGTTAGAGGATGGTGCTTGTTATTCTTTACCGGAGATTTACCCACAAGGAATGACTTTAAGCCTATCCAAACAAGACAAGAAAAATCTGGAGTTTTTTATCTCACAAACCGAAGGTTCTCCTGCTCAGGACGTTTGTCTGGTAGGACAAGTCCGTGGGATGATTTGCTGTGTGGCAAAGGGAGTGTTGAAGGACCGGCTTAAAATAAAAATGCCGCTTAGTGAGTTCTTTTATCAGGGAATCGCAGAGTTCACCTTGTTTAATGGCGATATGCAACCGGTTGCAGAAAGGTTGGTTTACGTGCATCCGGAAAAGAAGTTACAGATCAATATTGAACCGGATAAGAAAACATATGCCCTTCGTGAAAAAGCTACATTGAAAATAAAGGTGACGGATGGGAATGGAGTACCAGTGAAAACGAATCTGGGCCTTAGTGTATTTGATAAAGCATATATTAATCCGGCAGATCCGGTAAACATATTGACGCATTGTTATCTATCCTCTCAGATACGCGGAAAGATTCATAATCCGCTTTATTATTTCGATGAAAAGAATAAAGATCGTATGCAGGCAATGGATTTATTGTTGCTGACTCAGGGATGGAGGCGGTATGTCTGGAATATAGAATATGCCCCCGATAATGAAAATCTGTTTTTGTCTGATGAAATAATAGGCATACAATCTATTCATAGTAAGAAAAAGAGGAAAGAGGCGCAGGGGACGGAACAACTTATTCAGATATCCGGTGCTGAGGGAAATTCATTGTATGTATGGGCTGACTCAACCGGTTCTTTTACTGTCGGTACGGATATATTGAAGGAACTTCGAGGTGGTTATGTGTATTTGAAACCGATGTTGTCGAATGAACATAAGCCTCAACTTGAAATAGAAGATTATTTTCCGCAAATCGATAGTCTAAGGAAAAAGAAACAGAGATATTACCCTATTATGGATATTTCTCAGTCTGTAAAAGAACAGATTCTCGATATGCCGGTCGTTAGTAATGATAGTACAATTTTACTGGATGAGGTAGTTGTTACCCGTAAAGCAAGTAGACCTTTCAGGGATAAGTTTATGGGACGTTTAGATAGTTTGGCACAGATGGACATTGGTATGCCTTGGGTGTGCCCGGATGGACATTTGGAAAATTATAAAGACGGATATACGGTACATCATGACCCCCGTTATTGTCCCAATGCAAATATCGTTCCTCTTGAAGAACGAAGTAAACCGGTAGAGGGTAAAACGTATCGAATTATTAAACCTAAATATTTCGATGGAGGAAAATGGTTTATTGTGGAAGACGAACAATATGTCGTTTATCACGGTCCTATTTATTCGGAAGAAGAACTTCTCCGCCGGAACAACCTTTGGCGTGCCAAAGGCTACTACGCTGCCCGTGAATTTTACCAACCGGACGAAATAGATATGCAATTGTCAACTCCCGATGCCCGTAATACTTTGTTATGGCAACCTTCCGTCATAACGGATGAAAAAGGGGAGGCAGAAGTTTCTTTCTATTGTTCCGATATCAATACCGGATTTGTGGGAATAGCGGAGGGTGTCGATGGTATGGGACTGCTAGGTACAGGGAAATGTGAGTTTGGGGTCGTTAGAAATTTTAATTGAATAAGCTTGAATGAAGTTAGAGGATATAGTTGAGCATTATGGCACAATGGTCGCAACCATTGCCAACCGGATGATTCAGAACAGGGAGATTGCGAAGGAGGCGGCTCAGGAAGTCTGGTATGAGGTGTTTAAGAGCCTGCCTTCGTTCAATGCAGATTCTGAATTATCGACCTGGATTTATACGATTGCGAAGCGGACTATTTCGCGGTATGCTCAAAATGAAAAGGTGGCGACCTTGGTGAAGCTGGAGCAATTCAGGGCCTTGCAGGAAATCGAATATACCGGTTCTGATGAGGAACGGAAAGAGTGGGTCAAAGAAAGATGTGACTGGTGCTTGACGGCTTTGAATCATTGCCTGAATAATGATGCCCGGCTGATTTTTATTTTTAAGGAGAATATAGGGCTTTCTCATAAAGAGATCGGAGAGATTATGGAAATGTCAGTGGAGAATGTCCGTAAGATATACTCCCGTTCCATTGATAAGATCAGCCATTTCCTGACCGATACCTGTCCGCTTTATAATCCTGCGGGAACCTGTAAATGCAGGATTTGTAAACAGGTCTTTTTTATTGACCTGGATAAAGAATATACCACAGTTGCCAAAATGATACGGTTGGCCGACCTGTATCAGAAGTTTGAAAAAGATTTGCCCCGGAAGAATTATTGGGAAAAATTTTTGGACTGAGTTGTCACAATCTCTACACTGTTACTCACATAATTATAATGTATAACTTAAAAAGTAACATTATGATGAGTAAAATTGAATTTTTGAGAGAACAAATCATTGAAGCACGGAATTTTGTAAACCGTCTGATTTCGGAAATGCCCGAAGAGCTATGGTACACAATTCCGGAAGGTACGGATTCAAACTTTGCCTGGCAGATCGGGCATCTGCTGGTTTCACAGAATTTTCATGCCATTACAACGATAACCGGGGTAAATGAAGATATTAAACGGCAGATACCAATTGCCCGTTATAATAAAATCTTTAATGGTATGGGGACTTTGCATCGTTCCGTTGAAAGGAACTTTATCCCTGCTTCGGAATTAAAGGAACAATTGGATTTTGTACACGATATTTGCCTTGCAAACCTACTGACTCTTAACGATGAAACTCTGAAAGAACCCCTTGAACCAATCCCGTTTAAGCATCCCGTTGCCGATATAAAGTACGAAGCCTTGTCCTGGTGTTTCAAGCATGAGATGTGGCATAGTGCCGAGATGGAGGCAATAAAAAGGGCTTTGGGATATCCGATAGTCTGGATGAAGTAATAAATCTGTTCGTGAACAATGTTATAAAACATATTGTTATATACACAAAGGCAAAAAGAAAAAAGAGAGATAGATTCGGAGGCAGCGGCCTCCATGTTTAGGTTTATTAATTTAATGTTTAGGTATTATGAGACGTTTAGGTATGGCTGTATCAGCCATTTTATTATGTGCAACGGTAGGTTTTGCACGCGAGAACCGGAACAATGTGAGTAAAGAACCGTTTGCTATTAACTTTGAGAAACTGAGTTATTATTTACAATTAACCCCGTCTCAGACAGGTGAAGTAGCAAATATAAATGAATTTTTCCTGGATAAACAACGTGAGAGTCTTCGTGCCAGCGAAAGCCAGCAACAAAAAAAGATGCATCAGGCTGTTTATGGAAATCTGAAGTTGATGAAAAAGGTTCTGACGCCCGATCAGTATCGCAAATATGTAACATTGTTGAATGTGACAAATAATAATAATCGTGCACTGAACCTTTAATATAAAAGGTGAGGGGGATTTGTTCCCCGGATCGCGATTGTTGAAAACAGGTGGAAGAGATTACGCAATTTGTTTGTGTAGTCTCTTCTTTTTTTATCTATCTTTGCGGCATTGAAAACAAATAATGATTGAATCTAAATTATGAAACAACTTGGTTTTCCTTCTAATGCTACATTGAAGAGTAATGCAGTCGATTATTCTCTGATTGTGGTTGGGGCTTTTTTGCAGGCATTGAGTTATGTACTTTTCCTGGCTCCCTTTAAAATTGTACCGGGGGGTGTTTATGGTATTTCCATCGTTTTGCATTATGTGACGAAAGGTGTTTTCTCCATTTTTCCGGACGGTTTGCCGATGGGTGCTACTGCCTTATGTTTTAACGTTCCATTGTTGTTGCTGGCAATGAAAAAGATCGGTCTTGCTTCAGGACCGAAAACGATCGTGACATTTGTGCTTATTTCCGTCTTTACGGACACATTATCCTATTTTTGCGGAACGGAACCGCTGGTGGAAAATGATACGTTTATCGCTTGTTTCTATGGAGGGGCGATATTGGGTATCGGTGTGACTTGTGTGTTTAAGGCGCAAAGTACCAGTGCGGGAACAGATGTGTTGGCCCGTGTTATTGCCAATAATTCCAATTTGAAAGTAAGTAATATGATTATAATACTGGATTCTGCGATCGTGATGTTAGGCTTGATCGTATTCCAGGACTGGGCGGTTCCATTGTATTCCTGGTTCGCTATTTTCGTGTATGGAAAGGTTGTTGAAATGTTCCAGACGGAGAATCCGAATCGTGCCGTCTTTATCGTATCGAAGAAGACACAGGAGATAAAAGACCTGATTGTCGGAAAGATGGGGATGCGGGGTACTTTCCTCCACGGACGGGGCATGTATGAAGGAAAGGAAAAAGAGATCATCTTTACCATTGCCGAACGTAAGGATATGCCGCGCCTGAAAGATGAAATTAAGGAGATCGATCCGAACGCTTTTATTTCTACTATGCATGCGAGCAAGGATTCGCCTCGTCCGGGAATCTGAGGAATTGAAAATTAATAATTTAAAATTGAAAATTAAATGGGGAGATTAACTGCAAACCGATATTAATTTTCAATTTTCAACTTTCAATTTTCAATTATTTCCTATCTTTGCCGAACTTTAAACTAACATATAGAAAAAGTAATGCCTAATATCTCACAGCGGGGTGTCAATATGCCGGCTTCCCCCATTAGAAAACTCGTTCCGCTAGCCAACAAGGCTAAAGCAAAGGGTACCAAGGTGTACCATCTGAATATCGGTCAACCGGATTTACCTACTCCCGAGGTCGCGATGGAGGCCATGCGCCGTATTGACCGTAAAGTATTGGAATATTCTCCGAGTGAGGGAATTCGTAGTTTCCGTGAGAAATTGGTTAAATACTATGCGAAATTCAATATCAATGTCGATGTTGAAGATATAATCATCACTACCGGAGGCTCGGAAGCTGTATTCTTTTCGTTTATGGCTTGTCTGGATCCGGGGGATGAAATTATTGTTCCCGAACCTGCGTATGCAAACTATATGGCGTTTGCCATTTCCTGTGGAGCTGTGATCAAAACAGTTCCGTCTACTATCGATGAAGGTTTTGCTCTTCCTTCGGTGGAACGGTTTGAGGAGCTGATCACTCCGCGTACCAAAGCGATCCTGATCTGTAACCCGAATAATCCGACCGGTTATCTGTACACACAGAAGGAAATGGATCAGATTCGTGATATCGTAAAGAAATATGATCTGTTCCTGTTCTCGGATGAGGTATATCGTGAATTCTGTTATACGGGTGCTCCTTATATCTCGGCATTCCATTTGAAGGGTATCGAGAATAATGTGGTGCTGGTGGATTCGGTTTCCAAACGTTACAGCGAATGCGGTATCCGTATCGGTGCGCTGATTACGAAGAACCAGATGGTGAAGGAAAATGTTATAAAATGGTGTCAGGCACGTCTGAGTCCTCCTTTGGTCGGACAGATCATTGCAGAGGCTTCACTGGATACGCCTGAAGATTATATGCTGGATGTTTACAACGAATATGTGGAACGCCGTAAATTCCTGATCGACGGGTTGAACCGTATTCCGGGTTGTTATTCTCCGATCCCTATGGGGGCCTTCTATACGGTTGCCAAATTGCCGGTGGATGATGCCGATAAGTTCTGTGCCTGGTGTCTGGACGAGTTCGAATATGAAGGACAGACGGTTATGATGGCTCCGGCTTCCGGTTTCTATACAACACCCGGTTTGGGGAAAAATGAAGTGCGTATTGCGTATGTCCTGAAAAAGGAAGATTTGGCAAAAGCACTGGTGGTTCTGGCAAAGGCGTTGGAGGCTTATCCGGGAAGAGTCATTTAATCAACTGAATCGAATTGAACTTAGAACTATTTATAGCACGAAAAATTCATTTCAGTAAGGAGGGGAATCGTCAGGTTACTCCTCCTGCTGTTCGTATTGCCATAGTCGGTGTAGCGCTAGGGTTGGCGGTGATGATTCTTTCGGTCGCTATTGTGATTGGTTTTAAGAAAGAGGTTCGTAATAAGGTGATTGGTTTTGGTTCTCACATTCAGATCACCAATTTTGATAATAACAGTTCGTATGAAACGACGCCGATTGCGGTGAGCGATTCTTTGCTTCAGGCACTCCGGGAGTTTCCTGGTATTAAGCATATAGAAGGATATGCCACTAAAATGGGCATTTTGAAAACGGATAGTGATTTTCAGGGTGTCGTATTGAAAGGGATCGATACGGATTATGACTGGAGTTTTTTCCGGAACAACCTGAAAGAAGGTGAGTTGCTGACGATAGACCCCAAAAAGACTTCGACTGATGTGATCATTTCCAGATATTTATCCGACTTGCTGGGATTGAAGCTGGGCGACAGTATTCGGACTTATTTTGTGCAGGAAGATGTTCGTGCCCGAAAACTCAATATCGCCGGGATTTACGAGACCGGCTTTATGGATTATGACAAGCTGTTTGTTTTGGCTGACATTAAGCAGATCCGCCGGTTGAACGGTTGGGAGAAGGATGAGGTCAGTGGACTGGAATTGCTTGTAGATGATTACGATAAGCTGGACCAGATTGCGGAAGACCTGTATTTCAATCTGGTGGAGAAACAGGATCGTCATGGAAATACGTATTTTACCCGTTCGATAAAGGAGATGAATCCTATGATATTTAACTGGCTCGATGTGCTGGATGTGAATGTGGTAGTTATTCTTATCCTGATCTTTGCGGTTGCAGGGTTTACTATGATTTCCGGTTTGCTTATTATTATTCTGGAGCGGACGAATATGATCGGTATCCTGAAAGCGTTGGGTGAGAACAATGTCAGTATCCGCAAGATATTTCTTTATATTTCTTTCTTCCTGATCGGGAAGGGGATGCTTTGGGGGAATGTGGTTGGTATCGCTATTTGTTTGATCCAGTCTCATTTTCGTATAATAAAACTGGATCCTTCCATCTATTATCTGGATGCGGTGCCTATTGATTTAAGTATAGTCTCTTTGATTCTCCTGAATATCGGGACCTTATGCGCATCGATGCTGATGATGCTCGGTCCGTCTTACCTTATCACGAAGATCGATCCTGCCAAGAGCATACGATTTGAGTAATTTTCAATTCATTTATTTCCCAGGCGGAATGTATAATCGTTTTTTCCTCTGAATATCCTGTAAATTCTTACGTATAGATTGAACAGGGGCAGCAGCAGTTCCAGGAAGAACAGCCAGCCGGTTACAGGTTTCTGTTGCAGGAGTTTAGCTGATTTGTGCAGGATTGTCGCTTTGGTTGAAAAACGTATGATGTATAATAATCCTGCCAGTATGGATATCAGCCAGTTGCCTAAAATACCCATGACGATACTGGTGATTACCGCGATAAAGAAAAGGAAATAACTCAGGCTTTCCATCCTGAAAAAGGTCAGGTTCCAGCCTTTATAATAACGTTGGGTGGCGGCACGTGATACTTTCATCTCTTTCCACATGCTGAAACGGTCTATCTTTGCCATTTCCGTGATGCTTTCCGGAGAATATTCCACCCAGGTATTCTGATCGGTTGCAGATTCGTTGATAAATAAATCGTCATCGCCGGCATGCAGGCTGAGCGATTTGTAATACCCTTTATGGGCAAAGAATAAATCTTTCCGGTATGAGAGGTTACGGCCGTTGCCGGTATAGGGATTTCCGGTGAGGGCGGACGAGATATATTGCAATCCGGTTATCAGGTTATCATAAGCGACCAACTTATGGAAAAATCCTTTGTGATGCCCATATGCACAAAAGCCTAAAATGATGTTTGTCCTGGAGGTATAGTTGCGTGCCATGGCTGATATCCAGTTTTTACCCATAGGTTCGCAATTGGCTTCCGTAAAAAGGAGGATGTCGTGTTTGGCGGCTTTGATACCGACAGTGAGTGCCAGTTTTTTACGGCTCAGGTATTTTACGTCTTCCGGGATATAGGTGTGATAAAGATGATCATATTCGTTCTTGAATGTTTTTAAAACTTCGTCACTCTCATCGGTGGAACCGTCGTTGACAACAACGATTTCGTATTCCGGATAGTCCTGGTTCAACAAAGCCGGAAGGTGTTTCTTTAGATTCTCCGATTCGTTCTTGGCATAGACAATCACGGAAACGGCAGGCTTTGCCTGTCCCTGTTGCATTTGTCTTCTTTTAGCCTGTCTTAACGGGCGGGCATAAGTGACAAGATAATATAAGAGCTGGATGATGAATAGACCGGCAGTCGTGCCTGCCAGTATCATTTCTATATGATTGAAAATAAGTAAGTCGTTCATTCTTGAAGATGTAAATTAAAAAACGTACAAATGTACATGTTTCCTTCCTAATTACCACATTCAAAAAGAAATATCCTGAAGTTCCTGTTTATACCAGTAAATGTGCAATTAATGTAAAAGGCAGGCGGAAAGAAGGAAGTACTTTTGCTGCGGTAATTTTAATAGGAATAATGTGATGAATAGAAAAATGGGAATCGTGGTTCTGGTCCTTTCTTTATTAGCGGCTCTGGAACCTTTGAGCATAGATCTTTATCTCCCTGCTTTTACAGATATTGCTGAAAGCCTGCAAGTTTCTTTGAGTGAAGTACAAATATCCTTATCCATCTTTCTGGCAGGTTTTGCTATCGGACAACTGTTCTGGGGGACGCTTTCTGATTATTACGGACGGAAGAATCCGATCTTGGCAGCTACGGCTTTGTATACGATCAGTTCGTTTGCTTCCATCTATGTGACTTCGATCGAACAGTTGTGGGTAATCCGCTTTCTGCAAGCCTTTGGCGGTTGTGCCGGGGTGGTGGTAGGACGTGCTGCTGTGAATGATTTGTTTGTAAATGAACAGCGGACGAAGGTGTTCTCCTTGTTGGTGATCATTTCCGGAATTGCACCGGTTATTGCGCCGACTATCGGGAATTTGTTATTGAAACAGTGGCATTGGCACGGGGTGTTTAATACAATGGCCCTGTTGGGAGCCTTTACTATTCTGCTGACCTGGTTGTTTCTTCCGAAAAGTAAACCGGCGGCATTATCCGGAGAGATGAATGCGAAGAAGCCTTCGGTGAAAGAAATGGTAAAAGGATATGTCAGGGTGATGAAAGTATGGCCGTTCATGGTTTACACCATTATTGGCTGTATGGCTTACGGAGGTTTGATGGTCTATGTGTCTAATGCACCTTTTCTGATTATGGAGAAGGGGGGTATGTCGGGTGATACGTTTGCAATCATTTTTGCGATCAATTCGTTGGGATTGATGTTCGGGACTTATATTATTAATTTTATGCTGAAATATATGACGTTGAAGAAGCTGGTACGATATACGCTGGCTGTGCAACTGTTGATCGGGACATTACTGATTGTTACAGCTTTTGCTTCGACCTCTGTTATTCCTTTGTTGGTGCTGGTATTTCTGAATCTGATTCCGATCGGATTATTGTTACCGGCTACGACATCGCTCGGTTTGGCTTATTTTAAGGAAGACAGCGGATCTGCTTCGGCATTGATGGGATTTTTGCAATTGTTCTTTACCGGTGTTCTTTCGGCAGTAGTCAGTTTCTTACAAAATGATTCGGTTGTACCGATGATGTGCGGATTATTTGTTTGCGGGTTGACTTCTTTTGTGCTGCTGTTTGTCGATACGCGTCGTCGCCTGGCGGTGATTAAGGTCCGTTCATGACAGGTCTTTCTTTAGCAGCGACCGGAATTGCTCGGGCGTGTATCCGCTTTGTTCCTTGAAAAAACGGGTGAAATAAGATGCTTCGCTGAATCCGAGATCGAACGCTATTTCTTTGAAACTCGAAGCGCCATGGCTTATCATGCGTTTGGCTTCCAATAACAGCCGTTGGTCGATCAGTTGTTTAACTGTGTGACCGACGGCTTTTTTTGTCAGTTCGTTCATCCGTTTGTTACTGAGGTTTACTTCGCGGGCATAAAAGTCGGTTGTGCGTTCACTGATAAAATGGGTATCGATCAGGGAAAGCACTCTGTTGACGCGGATGTCCTGGTTGCCCGGGGTGTCGGTATGTAGCAGTAATAAGTGGGTGATAAAGGCATGCATATAAGAATTTAGCAGGCTTTTGCGGTGCAACCCTTCGTGTTCGGCATAAATCAGATCTGCTATCCGGCGGACGGCAGGAGCTTCGCTATCGGGAAGGGTGAGAATGTCCGGGAATGAATAATCGGCATAACTCTCGATATGCAGGCAGAGCCGTTCGAAATAATCGCGATTGATGGCAAACAGAAAACCTTTTTGTTCTTTCAGTTTCATGGTGTGTACCTGTCCCGGACGGATCAGGAAAATCTGGTTGGATTGCAGCGGATGCTCGGTGAAGTCGATGCTGTGACTTTCCTCCGGCCCGGTTTCCATGAAAAATAAAAGTTCGTAAAAGTTGTGACAGTGTGATCCCCGGAAATTCAATGGTGCGCAGTTTTCGATGCGTTCGGCGACGAAGAAATCACTTTCATCCAGGTTATGTACGGGAATATTATCTAAGAACATTTCACTCTATTTTATCGCAAAGATAGTTTTTAATTCCTTATTTTTGTGTGGTATATCCCCGTGAAATATGAATGAAAATGTACTTGAAAAACTGAAAGTATTAGCAGAATCAGCTAAATATGATGTATCCTGCGCGTCAAGCGGCACATCCCGTTCCGGAAAGAAAGGAATGATAGGCAGTGCGGCTGGCTGGGGTATTTGCCATAGTTTTGCGGAGGACGGACGGTGTATTTCTTTGTTGAAGATTATGCTGACCAACAATTGCATGTATGATTGTGCCTACTGTATTAACCGCCGGAGCAATGATTTGCCGCGGGCTACGCTTTCGGTAACGGAGCTGGTCAATCTGACGATCGAGTTTTACCGGCGTAATTATATAGAAGGGCTTTTCCTCAGTTCGGGCGTAGTACGCAGTCCGGATTATACGATGGAACGGTTGGTGCGCGTGATAAAAGATTTGCGTCTGGTTCATCGTTTCAACGGTTATATCCATATGAAAAGCATTCCCGGTGCCAGCCAGGAATTGGTGAACGAAGCCGGTTTGTATGCCGACCGCCTGAGTGTGAATATCGAGATTCCCAACGAAAAAAGTTTGCAGGTGCTTGCACCGGAAAAAGACTTTAAAAGCGTCTTTGCCCCGATGCGTTATATCCAGCAAGGGGTATTACAGAGTGCAGAGGAACGGAAGCGTTTCCGTCATGCTCCGAGGTTTGCTCCCGCCGGACAAAGTACGCAGATGATTGTCGGGGCGACTGCCGATACGGACAAGGATATTCTCCGCCTGTCATCGGCCCTGTATCAGCGTCCGACGATGAAACGTGTTTATTATTCCGGTTTCATTCCTGTGAACGATTATGATAACCGGCTGCCGGCATTGAAACAGCCGCCTCTGGTGCGGGAGAACCGTTTGTATCAGGCCGATTGGTTGTTGCGCTTTTATGAATTTAAAGTGGATGAGATCGTGAACGATGCTTATCCGGAACTCGATCTGGAGGTCGATCCGAAATTATCATGGGCGTTGCGAAATCCGCATATGTTTCCGGTCGATATCAACAAAGCAGATTACGAGTTGCTTCTGCGCGTTCCCGGTATCGGGGTGAAATCGGCGAAGATGATCATCTTTTCCCGCCGTTACTCCCGCCTTGGGTCGGAGCAATTGAAGAAGATTGGGGTCGTGATGAAGAAAGCGCAATATTTCATTACCTGTCATGAACTGGCGATGCGGACGGTTAACGAACTGACGCCGGAGAATGTGCGCCACATCCTGATTCAAAAGAAGGGAAAACAATTTGACGACCGGCAACTAACATTTCAATTCCGGGACTAAACAAGATGATTGCTTTTATATATGACAAAACTTTCGAGGGATTACTGACTGCCGTCTTCGACGCTTATGTCCGGAAATCGTTTCCTGATGTGTTGCTGGCCGAAGGGGAACCGTTGCCTTTGTTCTGTGAGGAGACGGTGACAATCTGTTCCGACAAGCAAAAAGCCGACCGTGTCTGGAAAGGCCTTGAAAAGAAAATATCCAAACTGTCCCTTTCCGGACTGACAGTCTCCTGGTTGTCGGAGCTGCCGGAGATCGACATGCTTTTATTCCGCTATATCCGTAAGGCGATCGACTATTCCAAGTCTATCGAGGTGAATTTCGGCGATCCTGATGTATTGCAGATGTCCAAAATATGGAAGAAGGTGAGTAATGAGCGTCTTCGTATCATGCAGTTTCTTCGTTTCCAGAAGGCGGTGGATGGTACCTATTTCTCGGCTGTCGAACCTATATATAATGTATTACCGCTTGTACTTCCTTATCTGAACGACCGTTTCGGTGACCAGAAATGGCTGATCTACGACATGCGCCGTGAATACGGATATTATTATGATCTGAAGGAAACGATCGAAGTTCGCTTTGAACAGAAGGAGGCACATCTGCTTTCCGGTTTTCTGAGTGAGGAGCTGATGGATGAAAACGAAAAACTTTTCCAACAGATGTGGAAAGAATATTTTAAAACGATCGCGATAAAAGAAAGAATCAATCTGAAACTGCACCGGCAACATTTGCCGGTTCGTTTCTGGAAATATATGACGGAAAAGCAGTAGGAAAGTCCGAAAATGGCTTCGGCTTGTTTTCTCACTCGTGAGAAAATGCCGGGCAGAGGAGTTGGGTTATTTTTGCCAGATCTCCCAGGCCGCAAAAGCCTGAAGCAGCAACATTTCGAGTCCGTTCTTAACGACAGCCCCTTTTTCTTTTCCTTTTTTCATGAAGAGCGTTTCATCCGGGTTATACAACAAATCATATAACAGATGATTTGGGGTGAGCAAATCGTATGGAATATCCGGACAACTGTTGACATTGGGGAACATTCCCAATGGGGTCGTATTGACGATGACGGTGTATTGCTCCATTGTTTTCGGAGTGATTTCGTCATAGGTAATACAAAATTCCTTCGGTTTGCGTGAAACCAGGGTTGCTCCGACACCCAGTTGCTTTAGTCCCTGGAATACGGCTTTGGAGGCACCGCCTGTCCCCAGGATCAATGCCTTCCGATGTGTTTCATTTAATAAAGGATCGATAGACTGTTTGAAGCCAATGATATCAGAGTTGTATCCTTTCAGTTTTTTACCGAAAAGGCCTTTTGTGAATTTGATAACGTTCACGGCTCCGATCAGGCGGGCGTCTTCATCCAGTTCGTCCAGATAAGGAATGACCTGTTCTTTGTAAGGAATCGTTACATTCAGACCATTCAATTCGGGATTCTCTTTCAGTACATTTTTAATTTCCTTGATATTCGGAATCTCGAAATTCACATATTGGGCATCTATTTTTTCCGCTTCAAACTTCTGGTTGAAATAAGTTTTGGAAAACGAATGTCCGAGTGGGTATCCCAATAAACCATATTTCTGCATAACCTTTTCTAGTATTTGTTTATTTCGTAGGGGTGGTTCGCGAACCATCCTTACAACCTGTGTATAATGAACAAATTCCAAAGGTGAAGGTGCGTGCTTTCGCCTGGGCAAATCCCTGGCGGGCAAGCAATTCTTCCATGACCTTACCTTGAGGAACGACTTTGATGGATTCCGGAAGATAGCTGTAAGCGGCTTTCTCTTTTGAAAATAACCGGCCAATAAATGGAATGATCGTTTTTGAATAAATAGGGTAGAGCTGTTTCATCGGGAAATGTTCCGGTGTGGAAAGTTCCAGAATCATGAGATGGCCGCCGGGTTTGAGTACCCGGAACATCTCGGCAATACCTTGTTCGATATTTTCAAAGTTACGTACTCCGAATGCGGCGGTAACGGCATCGAATGAATTATCCGGATAAGTGAGTGCCGTACAGTCCTGTTGTTCGAACGATATATACTCCGATAAACCGGCTTTCGCTACCTTTTCGCGTCCGACCTGCATCATGCCTTCTGAAATATCGGCCCCGATGATCCGGTTGGCTTTTAGTTTCCGGTGCATGGAAATGGCCAGGTCGCCCGTTCCGGTGGCAATATCCAGTATGGATTGCGGAGAAAAAGGCCGCAGGAAAGCAATGCCTTTCCTGCGCCATATTTTATCGATACCGAACGAGAGCGTATGGTTCAGTAGATCGTAAGTGCCTGCAATAGAGTCGAACATGCGTTTGACTTGCGTGCCCTTCTGTTCCTCCTGGTTGTAAGGTAAAATCTGTTCCGAACCGTACTTCATATATGCTTATTTATTGTTCAGATAATCGGTTACATTTTTTTCGATGCGGGCCAACAGATTGTCTGTGTCGCCTTTTTCAAATTTCTCGCCGGTGATATGTTCGAAGAGTTCGATATAACGTTCGCTGATACCTTCAACGATAGCCGGAGTCATTTCCGGAACCTGCTGTCCGGCTTTGCCCTGGAAACCGTTGTCCATCAACCATTCGCGAACGAATTCTTTAGACAGCTGTTTCTGCGGTTCACCTTTGGCGAAACGGTCTTCATACCCTTCCGAGTAGAAATAGCGTGAAGAGTCGGGCGTATGGATTTCGTCGATCAGGTAGATCTTTCCGTCGCGGTGACCGAATTCATATTTTGTATCTACCAGGATCAGGCCGCGTTGTGCAGCGATTTCCGTACCACGTTTGAACAACTCCATCGTATATTTTTCAAGAACGGCGTAGTCTGCTTCAGAAACAAGTCCCTGTTTCAGGATTTCTTCTTTGGAGATGTCTTCGTCGTGAGCTCCGATAGCAGCTTTAGTTGTCGGAGTGATGATCGGTTCGGGGAAACGCTGGTTTTCGCGCATTCCTTCCGGTAGTTTCACACCACAGATTTCACGTACACCGCTTTTGTAAGCACGCCATGCACTACCGCAAAGGTAACCGCGTACGATCATTTCAACAGGGAAACCTTCGCACTGTACACCAACGGTAACCATTGGGTCGGGTGAAGCTAATTTCCAGTTCGGGCAAATGTCGGTGGTCGCGTCAAGGAATTTGGCTGCAATCTGGTTCAACATCTGGCCTTTGTAAGGAATACCTTCCGGCAATACTACGTCGAAAGCTGAGATACGGTCGGTTGCGACCATCACCAATACTTCGTCATTGATATTGTACACATCGCGTACTTTACCATGATAGACACTTTTTTGTCCCGGGAAATTGTAATCTGTTCTAACTAACGCCTTCTTCATGACCAATTTATTTTTGATTATTTATCTGATAGTTTGTTGTTCTTTTCTATTTTTTTTGCAGCGGTTTCCGCTTTCTTTTTCTCATCGAATTTATCGTATGCTTCAACGATTCGCTGTACCAGCTTATGACGAACGATGTCTTTCTTGTCAAATTCCACCTTGCCTATTCCTTTGACACCTTTCAGTATCTGCATCGCCTGCACAAGGCCGGAGGTCGCGGTAGGGGGAAGGTCGATCTGTGTCACGTCGCCGGTAATGATCATTTTAGCGTTCATACCCAAACGGGTGAGGAACATTTTGATCTGGTGCGTCGTTGTATTTTGTGCTTCATCAAGGATAATAACGGCATCGTTCAGCGTACGTCCGCGCATAAAAGCCAACGGGGCGATCTGAATCACGTTATTTTCCATGTACTCTTTGAGTTTGGCACCCGGAATCATATCCTGCAATGCATCGTACAGAGGTTGCAGGTACGGATCGAGCTTATCTTTCATTTCTCCCGGAAGGAATCCCAGCTTTTCACCGGCCTCTACAGCGGGACGGCTCAGGATGATCTTCCTTATTTCCTTATTCTTTAACGCTTTCACTGCAAGAGCTATTGCAACGAATGTCTTACCTGTTCCGGCAGGGCCGGTAGCAAAGACCAAGTCGTTTTCTTCAAAAGCTTTTACGAGTATTTGTTGATTTTCGGTGCGGGCAACGATTGCTTTTCCGTTCATTCCGTGGATAATCAGGTTTTCCTGTTTGACGACTGTCGGAGTTTTTCCTTTGATAATGTCGAGGATGACATCTTCGCTCAGGGAGTTAAATTCCTCGCAGTATTTTTCTACTTCACGGATCTTTTTAAGGAACAGTTCGGATTCGTCTTCGTCTCCGATTACTTTCATCACATTTCCGCGGGCAACGATGCGAAGCTTGGGAAACAGTGTTTTAATCAGCTGCATGTTCGCATTATTCACTCCGTAAAAAATAACCGGGTCTACACTTTCAAGAATATAAATACGTTCTATCATCCGTTCTTTTCCTTGTCTTATTTTTTTATGTTTTTATTCCCTTTGATTTAGGTACGCAAAATTAGCAATATTCTTCATCTCATGAATATATTCCTGTCTTTTTTTGATATTACCGATGGAACATTTCTTTTAGCCGCCAGTTATCCTGCCTGCAATCCCATATGGCGTGTATCTCGATCAGGGTTGGACTGATGGTGTAAATCAGCTTGAAGTGTTTTTCGACAACCAGGGAGCGGAAATTCTGAGGAAATTCTTCCAATAAAGGTTCGGAAATTCCGGCATAGGGAAATGTCTTCAAAGGTTCAGCAGAATCAAGTAGCTTATTATATATGCGGATTGCAGATCTTTCACTTTTCTCGCTGTAATATTCGTAAATGTCGTCAAGTAAGGCGATGGCTCGTGGTAACCACTTTAGTTTTATTTGCATAATGGATGTCTTTTGCGTAATTCTTCTGTAGTCATTCCCAAGCCTTGTTTGGATTCTTCGATAGATTTCTTCAGCACCTCTTTCAGTTCCTCAACCGTCATTTGTGCCGGATATCTCTCCGTCTTCTTTTCTGTATGCTGGCTGATCAGCTTTTTGATCTTGTTCAGCAACTGCTCATCGTCGATTTTGGTGAGTTGTTCGATCAGTGAAAGTTTTAGTTCTAAAGTACTCATATTCTTATTAATTAATTGTGTTGACCACAAAAATAGGTAATTCTTTTTGATCTTCATACAACAAAGTATTGTAATTTTCTTATTTTTGTCCTCCGTAAAATTGAAAAGGATGAAAATAGCTGTTAATGCAATTATATTGTTTTTTGTACTGGTGTCGACCAGTGTGTTCCCTTCCTGTAAAGAAAAACGTGGCGAGTTGAAAACCATCTGGTATAACGGAAGTTATAATCGTGATTTTAACGATTTGAATGACGTCCAGCTGGCTGTCGCCCAAAAGATCGGGATAGAACCCATCAGTAACCGTGAAGATGCCGAACATGCTTCCAAAAAGATGCAGGAGATCAAAACCGGCGATTATTATGAAGTGGAAGAACTGAAACACTCTATCCCTTATCTGATTCCGGAAGCGGCAACCTTACTGGAAGATATCGGCCGTAATTTTCAGGACTCCCTTTATAATCTGAATGCATCTCTCTATAAAATAAAAGTAACCAGCGTTACCCGTACGGTAGATGATGTGAAGAAACTGGGCAAACGCAATTACAATGCTTCCATGAACTCGGCTCACCGTTATGGTACAACCTTTGACGTTTCCTGGGTGCGTTATACCAAGATCAATGAGAAAGATACCCTGAATATCGACAACGACCGCTTGAAAATGGTACTTGCGTCAGTGCTTCGTGACCTGAAAAGAGCAGACCGTTGTTATATAAAGCACGAACGCAAGCAAGGATGTTTCCATATCACAGTTCGTAAATAAACTGTTATAAGAGGCTTTTTACAGAATTTTCTCTTCGATGATCTTCTTCAACTCGTGTTTGGGCATAGTTCCCAGCATGAGTTCTTTGGTTCCGTCCGTTTTACAGATAAGAAGGGTAGGGATGGTGCGGATATTAAAGAGCGTTTCGAGATCTTCTTCTTTGTCTACATTCACTTTATAAATATCCAATCGTCCTTCATATGTTTGGGCGAACTCTTCCAGTATCGGGTCGAGACGTTTACAGTAACCGCACCAGGGAGCCTGGAAATCTACGATACAAGGTTTGTCACCTACATATTTCCAGTCTTTCGGGGCAGCTTCGACGTTACCTATTTTTTGAATGAATTCAGTCTTTGTTAGTTCTATCGGTTTCATATATTCATTGTTTTAATTGACAATGCAAAATTACATTCCTTCGGTGACTAACGGAATGGCAATATAACTTATATTTTTGTCAATTTTTCCCAGGGGTATATCTTTACCGTTTCTCCGGCATATTACCGGTAGCCTCGGAGAGGAAAGATAAAACAATGTCTCTATGAGGACTATTCAGTAACAGATAGATAAGCTCGGTAAACTTGACCGGGAGCATTTCCTTTTTCAGCTTTTTCTCCAGGTTATGGTATAGCTGGACGGCGTTGAAAAAGTTCCGGAAGACCTTTTGCCGGGGGATGATATATACTTTTTGTCTGGTAACAGGCGGTTGGTACAGACTCAAGGCGCTGATCACTTCCGGGAGTTTGAGAATGCACTGTGCTGTCCATTGGTCGAAGAAGAAGGTAAATCCGGAATGATTCTGATCATTGGCTGATTCGGAAAAAGCGTATGTTCCCGGTGGGATAAGGGCTAATTCTCCTTCTTCAATGATCTGCTCGGAATCGCTGTTTTTCAAACATAACGTACCGGATACTGCATACACAATAGAATAATCTGTCAGGAAATTCCGGGTGTTTTCCTGAGAAGAAGATGTTGAAATGCGCATGCTTTCTAAAAGATCCGGCAAGATAAAGTTTTCCACTACCATCATATACCTCTGAGTCTCTGACTCTTTTTTTCGTGTATTACAGCTTAATCAATAATATAAAATCCTTACTAAAATAATAACAGGTCTACCATTTCATATACACCTGTTTTCTATAAATTCGAGATAAAGATAAGCCTTTTCTTTAAAAAAACGATAAGAATGAGGTAGTTAGAATCTCTTTTTTTCTGACGGGAAGCCTGCTGGCCGCCCTTAAAACAGTTGGATAAGAAGTAAACCAAGCAATACAGAAACACCGGTCGCGATCAGTCCGGGAACCATAAAAGAATGATTTAAGATATATTTACCAATATGCGTAGTTCCCGTACGGTCGAAATTGATCGCAGCCACGACTGTCGGATAATTCGGGATGAAAAAGTATCCGTTCACGGCAGGGAAGAGGGCGATCAGCATATACGGAGAGATCCCCAGCGCTAACCCTAAAGGAAGCAAAGCACGAACGGTCGCAGCCTGGCTGAATAATAAGATAGACATCAGGAACAGGGCAATCCCGAACAGCCAGGGCATAGCCGTAACGATCTGCTCGATAGAACCTTTCAGTTCAGCCATATTCCCACCGATAAACGTGTCGCCCATCCAGGCAATACCGAAGATCGCGACAACCGCCTGCATGCCGGCAGAGAAAACCGATCCCTGCACCGCCTTGATCCCGTCTGTCCGGGTAGCCAGCAAAATGATGGCAGCCGCCGATAACATCAGTATTTCGATAATATAAGCCATCGACAACGACTGGCCGTTGAATACCGGACGGATGCTTTCGATAGAACCGAACAGGATAATCCCGATTGTCGCCAGGATAAAGATAATGACCGACCAGCCGGCCGCTTTCTGGTTTTTGACATCTTTCAGTTCATATTTCTGGGTAGTGAATTCTCCTTCAGCAATACGTCTTTTAAATTCAGGATCATCTTCCAGTTCCTTGCCGACATGCAGGGAATAGAATGCTCCCGCCAGGACACCCGCCAACGTACAAGGTACTGAGATCATCAGAATATCGAACAGGCTGACATTGAACCCCTGTCTGGTCAGCATACTTAACAGGGCAACGGTTGCTGCAGAGATCGGACTGGCTGTAATCGCTTGCTGTGAGGCGATTACGGCAATACCCAGCGGACGTTCCGGGCGTATCTTCGTTTCGGTCGCCACCTCGGCAATAACCGGTAAAACAGAATAAGCCACATGTCCGGTTCCTGCAATAAAAGTGAAGAGATAAGTAACCAGCGGACTTAATATTGTAATCTTGGAAGGATTTTTACGAAGCAGCTTTTCCGCCCATTTCACCATCAGGTCCAACCCTCCGGCAGCCTGCATACAACTGGCTGCTGCAATGACCGCTACGATCATTAACATCACGTCAATAGGGGGTGACGTTGGTTCGAGGCCGAAGATAAAAGTCAGTACTGCCAGCCCCAGGCCACCCAGTACGCCTAAACCAATACCACCCAAACGGGCTCCGATAATTATTGCAACTAAAACGAAGGCTAATTGAATCAACATATTCTGTAACTTGTTATTGTAGATTTAGTTTGATAAAGTCGCAAATTTAGTTATTTTTGTTGCGCTAAGAACTACAAACACATTTAAAATGCGCATGAAAAGATTCAATTTTGTTATTTTAGTCGCGTTATTCGGTTGGCTGACTAACCTTTCGGCACAACAAGTACGCAGTGAATTCCTGCTGGAGAAAAACTGGAAGTTCACCCGTGAGGATAACCCCGACTTTATCAAACCCGCTTTCGACGACAGTAAATGGCAATCGGTGACGGTTCCGCACGATTGGGCGATATACGGTCCGTTCAGTTCCCAGAACGATAAGCAGGAAGTGGCTATTTCGCAAGACGGCCAAAAGGAGGCGATGGAACATGCCGGCCGTACGGGCGGTCTGCCTTTCGTGGGTGTGGGCTGGTACCGTACCGAGTTTGAAGTACCTCAGTTCGCTGAAGGGAAAAAAGCTTCAATCCTGTTTGACGGGGCGATGAGCCACGCTAAAGTCTATATCAATGGCGAAGAGGTTGGTTACTGGCCTTATGGCTATAACTCATTCCATTTTGACATTACGAAGTACTTGAAACCGGGACAGAAGAACACGCTGGCTGTCCGTCTGGAAAACCTGCCGGAGTCCTCCCGCTGGTATCCGGGAGCCGGCTTGTACCGAAATGTACATGTGATTGTTACGGAAGATGCCCATATTCCGATATGGGGGACTTTTGTTACAACACCTATCGTTAAGAAAGAGTTTGCCAAAGTGAATGTCAACACAAAGGTTAACCTTCCGGAAGGTGCCGATCCGAAACAATATGCCGTGAAAACCAGCCTGCGTAACCCGAACGGACAAATGCTGGTTGAAACAATGCTCCCGCTGAACGATATCATATATAATAATGGTACGGTCGACCAGGAATTCATTGTTCACACCCCGACCCTCTGGTCGCCGGATATGCCCGCCCTGTATGTGGCTGAAAGCCGCCTGTACAAAAACGGGACAGAGTTGAAAGATGAATATACGACACCTTTCGGTATCCGTTCCATCGAAATCATTCCGGGAAAAGGGTTCTTCCTGAACGGCGAAAAGACTGTCTTTAAAGGCGTATGTAACCATCATGACCTGGGTCCGTTGGGTGCTGCCGTCAATGATGCGGCTATCCGTCGCCAGATCCGTATCCTGAAAGATATGGGTTGTAATGCGATCCGTACTTCCCATAATATGCCGGCTCCCGATTTGGTGAAGGCCTGCGACGAAATGGGGATGATGCTGATGGCTGAAAGTTTCGACGAATGGAACGTGGCCAAATGTAAGAACGGCTATAACCTTTTCTTCGACGAATGGGCGGAAAAAGATATGGTGAACCTGCTTCATAACTTCCGTAACAATCCGAGTATCGTTATGTGGTGTATCGGTAACGAGGTGCCCAACCAGTGGATCGAAGGCGACGCCAAGATTGCCCGTTTCCTTCAGGACATCTGTCACCGCGAAGACCCGACACGTCCCGTTACCCAGGGCATGGATGCCCCGGATGCTGTTGTGAATAATAACTTTGCCGCTGTCATGGAAGTGGCCGGTTTCAACTACCGTCCGTTTAAATATCAGATTAATTATAAGAAACTGCCGCAGGAAATCATCCTGGGAAGCGAGACTGCTTCTACGGTAAGTTCACGCGGTGTTTATAAGTTCCCGGTTGAACGTAAGGCGATGGCAGTCTACGACGATCACCAGAGCTCTTCTTACGATGTAGAACATTGCGGCTGGTCAAACCTGCCGGAAGACGACTTTATCCAGCATGAAGACCTGCCTTACTGTATCGGTGAGTTCGTATGGACCGGTTTCGACTATTTGGGTGAACCGACGCCGTATTATACCAACTGGCCGAGCCACAGCTCCCTGTTCGGTATCATCGACCTGGCCGGTATTCCAAAGGACCGTTACTATCTGTACCGCAGTCATTGGAACAAAGCGGAAAAGACATTGCATATCCTGCCTCACTGGACATGGCCGGGACGCGAAGGCGAAGTGACTCCGGTATTCGTGTATACCAATTATCCTTCTGCCGAACTGTTCATCAACGGAAAGAGCCAGGGCAAACGTACGAAAGACCTGAGTATCGGTATCGATAGCAGCTATACCGAAGCTGCTCAGAAGAGTTTCGAACGTCAGAAACGTTACCGTCTGATGTGGATGGATACTAAATACGAGCCGGGAACATTGAAAGTGGTAGCCTATGATAAGGATGGCAACGCTGTAGCCGAAGAGGAAGTACACACAGCCGGCAAACCCCATCATATCGAACTGTCTGCCGACCGTACCAACCTGACAGCCGATGGCAAAGACCTCTCTTTCATCAACGTAAGAGTGGTCGACAAGAACGGAAATCTTTGTCCGGATGCCACCAACCAGATCAAGTTCAACGTACGTGGCAACGGAACCTACAAGGCGGCAGCCAACGGTAACCCCGCCAGCCTCGAATCCTTCCAGGCTCCGCAGATGAAACTGTTCAGCGGTCAGCTGACAGCCATCGTACAAACGGAAGAAACACCGGGAACGATTTACTTTGAAGCATCCTCCCCGGGTGTCAAGAGTGCACGGATCGAGTTGATAAGCCGGTAAGTCAGTATATATTTATTGATATAATAGGAATAAGAATCCCCTTGGCACTTCAAACATGCCAAGGGGATTCTTGTTGTAGGGAGATTCGGTTATTATCAAAATTGAGCAATCTTGTCCCCGTGCTTGACACGGGGCCGCAAGAGAACTGGCAGTATCAAAAGATATTATAGGAAACGGTCTGTGTCTTTGCGATCCCGTGTCAAGCACGGAAACGGGATAGCTCAATTATTTCTAACGCTGTTTCATCCAACAACATTCCCCACCGCATCGAATGTGACATCTGTGCTCTGTCCGTTATGATCGACGGTGAAGGTATAGAATGTTCCGGCTACCTCGATCTTGACATTGATTGCTTCGATTGTATCTCCGGCATAGCCTGTGGACTGGAAGGCAGCCATAATAATCTCCGGTACCTCCTGTTCGGTTATCTGGTATGTGGTACTCTGCCACCGGTAATCTTTATTCAGTTGGGCGACCTTATAAACCTTTCCGTCCAGCATATTCAGGATATATCCTTCGCTGTTGCTCTGTATATCCAGCAGGTCGCAGGTTGCGAAAGTAAGGTTCATCAACGTATGTACCTCTGCCGGGATCACGATCGGAGCATCCTCGTTCCCTTCGTCGTTCACGGCCTTGATCAGGTTGCCGTATTGCGAATAATACAGGTCCATGTCGCTGTTTCCCTTTTCGGCATTAATCTTATAGACGACAGCCATACTATCGCGGTTGATCGTATAGGAGTCATCCACTTTCCAACCTGCATAAAGGCCGTTATTGAACGCGTCGGTCACCGCCTCCGGGAGCTGGTTGAAAGGTGTATCCGCCTTGTCCATCATCCACTTGCCCTGTTCGGTGAGCCATGCTTCGGTCGAAACGCCGTTGTTCGTGAACTCGGCTACATAATAATTTCCTTCGATCGTAAAGAGCGGGTTGGAGGCATCGGGATATTTCTTATTGAAAGCCTGCATTACCGGCTCAGTCGGTTCGATGGCATTTTTGTGATTGTCATCATTATTGTCGCAACCGGTGAGGACGAACCCCAAGGCGACGAAAAGCGATAAAATAATAGATCTGGTACTCATATCTTTCTTGTTTTAGCGATTAATAAGTGTTTTTACCTTCTTTGTCGATAAAGAACAACGCGGAGAGCCGGAATGTTTTCTGTAAAACCGAACACACTGTCCGATATTGAACACTGTTTGTTTTATAGTAGGCTCACACTATCAGTAGTTTAGCTTTTTGGCACGGAGTTTGCCTCTACTGTGACGGAAAATAAAAACAATACTAAATATGGACAGAGAGATATCAAAAGAAGTTCGAAGAAAAGAACAACGCAAACAAATCATAAAGATCGGGGGAGGCGTGGGAGCGGCCGTAGCCGTCATTGCCGTGATCATATCTTTCCTGCAAACCAGCCTGAACCGTAAAGACCTGACTATATCCACCGTCGACCAGGGCGTCATCGAAGTATCGGTCAGCGCCTCCGGCAAGGTGATACCCGCTTTCGAAGAGATCATCAATTCCCCCATCAACACCCGTATCGTCGAGATATACAAAAAAGGCGGCGACTCCGTCGATGTAGAAACACCGATCCTCAAACTCGACCTGCAAAGTGCCGAAACGGAATACAAGAAGAAACTGGACGAGCAACAGATGAAACAACTCGAACTGGAAAAACTTCGTGTCACCGGCCATAGCAAACTCTCCGAGATGGAGATGAACCTGAAAGTCTCCCGCATGGAACTCGACCGCAAAGCCGTCGAACTGCGTAACGAACGCTACCTTGACAGCCTCGGTGCCGGCACCACCGACAAAGTCCGCCAGGTAGAACTCGACTACAACGTCAGCCAGTTAAAACTCAAGGAAGACGAACAGAAATACATCAACGAACAGGCCCTTGCCGAAGCCGACCTGAAAGTGAAGGAACTCGAACTCAACATCTTCCGCAAAAGCCTCGCCGAAACCAAGCGCACGCTCGACGATGCCCAGGTCCGCTCCCCCCGCAAGGCGATCCTGACCTACGTGAACAACGAGATCGGTGCCCAGGTAAGCGAAGGCACCAAGATCGCCATCGTCTCCGACCTCTCGCATTTCAAGATCGAAGGTGAGATAGCCGACACCTATGGCGACCGCATCGCCGCCGGCAGCAAAGCCGTTGTCAAGATCGGCAGCGACAAACTGGAGGGCACCGTCAGCGACGTCACCCCGCTGTCGAAGAACGGCGTCATCTCCTTCACCGTCCAACTGGAAGAAGACAACCACCGCCGCCTCCGTTCCGGCCTCAAGACCGACGTGTATGTCATGAACGCCGTCAAGGATGACGTCATGCGCATCGCCAACGCCTCTTATTATGTCGGCAAAGGTGAATACGACCTCTTTGTAGTCAATGGCGACCAACTCTTGAAACGCAAGGTGCAGCTAGGCGACAGCAACTACGAATACGTAGAAGTGATCAGCGGCCTGCAACCCGGCGACCAGGTAGTAGTCTCCGACATGGCAAGCTATAAGGACAAGAACAAACTTAAAATAAAATAACGTCCCGTACGGGCGGTTCGCGAACCGCCCCAACACAAACAACAACAATATGTTCAAACAATACCTCAAACAAGCCTTGAACATGCTGCGTGAGAACCGCCTCATCAGCCTGATCTCCATACTCGGTACGGCCCTTTCGATAGCCATGATCATGGTTGTCATCCTGGTCTTCCAGGTACAACTGACCTCGTTCGTGCCCGAAGTAAACCGCGACCGCATGCTCTATGTCGAAAACGGTACCGAAGTAAAGGCTCAGAATAGTTGGAGCCGCGGCAACATGTCGGTCGAAGCCGTTCGCGAATGCTTCTATTCCCTGAAGACACCCGAGGCCGCCTGTGCCTGGGCCACCCGCTTTTCCCCGCTCTCTTTGCCGGGCAAGCAGATGTTCAGGACCTATACGATCTACTATACCGATCCCGGTTTCTGGAAGATATACGCATTCTCTTTCCTGGAAGGCAAACCTTTCTCGGAAGCCGACTTCAGCTCCGCCATCCCACAGGCCGTTGTCTGTGAGAGTGTCGCCAAGCAACTTTACGGTACTACCCAGGTTGTCGGCAAACCCGTTATCATCGACCGCATGTCCTATACGATCTGCGGTGTCGTGAAAGACGTCAGCCGTGCCGCCGACACCGCCTACGGACAGGTCTGGACGCCCTATACCACTAACCGGGTCCTGTCGGATATGGCGTTTATGGAGAATATGTCGGGGGCCTTCAACGTCTGCCTGCTGGCCCGTGAGACGTCCGGTTTCGACGCCATCCGCCAGGAACTGAAGGGGCAGATGGCCCGCTACAACTCCACTAAGAAAGAGGCGCAGATCAACTTTTTCCATAACCCTATCAGCCGTTTCGACAAAGCGATCGGTACGAGCGGACAGATCAAGGTCGAGCTGAAGGACTACCTGACGGAGATGGGCGGCCTGCTGCTTTTCCTCCTGCTCGTACCGGCCCTTAACCTGATGGGCGTCACCCAGTCGGCAGTGCAGAAACGCCGTTCGGAAATGGGAATCCGCAAGGCATTCGGAGCGACTTACGGCGACCTGGTTCGCCAGGTCCTCTACGAAAACGGGGTGATCACCCTGGTAGGTGGCGTGATCGGCTTGCTGCTCTCGTTCCTGCTGTTGCCCCTCTGCCGCAGCTTCCTGCTGGAAAAGGCGGACACGGTACTGCAAAGCGATATGCTGTTCAAACCCGGGCTTTTCCTGGTGGCCCTGCTGTTCTGCCTGCTGCTGAACCTGCTTTCTGCGGGTATTCCTGCCCTGCGTATCGCCCGCCAGCAGATAGCCGCTTCATTGAAAGGCGAAGAATCCGAAGAGATGTAACGATATAAATACGAAAGGAAGATGATAAAGCATATACTGAAAATAATCTGGAACCAGCGCCGCAGCAACGGCTGGATATTTGCCGAACTGCTGGTCGTAGTCAGTATCCTGTGGGTAATGACGGATTCGCTGCTGGTCGATAAATACACTTACTATTCGCCCCTGGGATTCGACATCGAAGATACGTATAAGGTGCAGTTGGGTATCCTCGCGCCGGGCACTCCGGGATACGTGGACGATTCGTTGCTGACCACCCGCCAGGGGGAGGACGTGCTTCGTCTGGCGGGACTGCTCCGACAGGCGCCCGAGGTAGAGGAGGTCTCCATCTCCCATGTCGGCTGTGTGTACACCGAAAACCGTTCCTGGTCGCAACTCTACCGGGCGGATGCGGATACGTTCATCAAGGCGAACTTCCGCCAGTCTACCGTCAGTCCCGAGTATTTCACGGTGCTACGGATGAAAGATACCGAAGGCAACCTGCTGGGCCCGCAGATCGGACAGCGGACAGGCGGCGTTATCACCTCCGACCTGGAGCGGGTCTTTTACGGAGCGGACGTCTCCGCCCGGGGCAAGGCCGTCAAGTATCATCCCGACAACACCGATGAGATGGCAATCCTGGCTGTCTCAGGCCCTGTCCGCGAATCGGAGTATAAGAAGAGTATCCCTTTCTTTTATTATATCCCTTCGCAGCCTGAAATGATCAGGCAGATCGAAGAGGCGCAGGCGGTGGGCATCGACTGCCTGGTGCGAATGAAATCCGGTTTCCGTCCGGAAGACATGGAAAGGTTCCTGCAAGGAATGGGCGAACGGCTGACGGTGAATAACGTCTATGTTTCCAGCGTTGTTCCCCTCGGCGAGATGCGCACCGAAATACTGAAGAAATCCGAAGACACCATGAAGAAGAAGTCTGCCCTGGTCAGTTTCATGCTCATCAATGTTTTCTTCGGTATTATCGGGACGTTCTGGTTACGCACGCAGGCACGGCAGGGTGAGATCGGGCTTCGTATGGCTTTGGGTTCCAACCGTAGCCGGATTGGTAGCCTGATGAATTGCGAGGGATTGATGTTGCTGGTACTGACTGTCCCGCTGGTGCTGGTTTTTATCCTGAATATGTTGTATTTCGATATGCTCGATACCATCCGTTTGCCTTATACCTGGTGGCGTTTCGCGGTCACCTTCGGAGGAGCCTACCTGCTGATGGCGGGTATGATCAGCCTCGGCATCTGGTTCCCGATGTACAAGGCGGTACGGATGAAACCGGCGGAGGCGTTGCATTATGAATAAAGAACAATAATAACAATTTAAATATCAAACATCATGATCAAATTAACAAACCTCGAGAAGATCTACCGTACGAAGGAGATCGAAACAGTTGCTTTGGAGAATGTGAATCTGGATATCCAGAAGGGAGAATTCCTCAGCATCATGGGCCCCTCCGGTTGCGGAAAGTCCACCTTGCTGAACATCATCGGACTGTTGGATGCCCCGACAGCCGGTACGGTCGAGATCGCCGGAACCAATACGGTCAGTATGAACGACAAACAACTGGCCGCCTTCCGTAACAAGACGCTCGGTTTCGTCTTCCAGTCCTTCCACCTGATCAATTCGTTGAACGTACTGGATAACGTGGAACTCCCGCTGCTCTACCGCAACGTATCTTCTTCCGAACGTCGCAAGGCTGCCGAAGCCGTTCTCGAAAAGGTCGGACTGAGCCACCGCATGCGCCACTTCCCGACACAGTTGTCCGGCGGTCAGTGCCAGCGTGTAGCCATCGCCCGTGCCATCGTAGGGAACCCCGAGATTATCCTGGCGGATGAGCCGACCGGTAACCTGGATTCAAAGATGGGTATCGAGGTCATGGATATCCTACACCGCCTGAATAAGGAAGACGGCCGCACCATCGTGATGGTAACCCACAACGAAGCGCAGGCACAGCAGACGAGTCGCACGGTGCGTTTCTTCGACGGACGACAGGTTCAATAGGATTGTTACTTTTCTCTTGATAGAAAAGTAACCAAAAGATCAAGGCTGCACCGGCTTCTCTACTCCGGTGAAAGACTACGCTGTCGTCTGTGAACTCGCTGCGCTCAAACAGCACAGCCTCCGGACGCTCCGTCTTTCACCTTCGCTTAACGCTCACCCGCTGAGGCCTTTCCAAGAACGCAAAGCGTTCTCTTAGGATGGCCGATACCGGTAGTTAAGCAGGCTCTCTCAAGTGTTCTTTCAGATACTGATGGTAACTTTTCCCCTCTCGAGAGGGGGCAGGGGGTGTGTCATAGCCTGGGCTAATGCCTTCCCTCCCTTCACAGGGACCGTCCCTCTTCCGGTTAGCAAGGGTAACGGATAGCCTAAGGTAGGATGCTACCGCACCCCGATGCTGTTGAGTCCCGCACCCTGATGCGGATGATAGCCGCACCCCGGTGTAGTTAGTCACCGCATCCCGATGCGGTAGTAGCGGAGACGGTAAGGGTAACCATCCCCATCCGAGGCTCCTTATAGAGGCGATAACTGGCATTGTACTGGCTCCACACCTCTATCACCCACCTGCCCGGTGTCAGCGGCTCGGGCGGCAGAAAGGCAAGGCTGGGAGATTCGTTGATGAAGACCATGCGAGGTTCGATGAAATATTTTATTTCGCCTTCTTCCTGCCGGATGACGATCCCGACATCGGGATGGTCGCCCATCACTTTCAGCCGCTTGCCGTGGATAAAGAGCGGAAGGGTATAGCCGGCAGGGATGACGCAAAACTCTCGGCCTTCCTGGTTGAGGTAACGGTCGTTGTGGATGCTGACTTCGTTGGGAAGGGGGGCGTTCGGGAAGAACTGGATAACCTCTGCGGGGAACCAGTCGGCCAGCTGGTTGAGGCGTGGTGAAGGACGCAGGTTGATACGGATGGCATGCCGTTCGCGGTCGAACTTTTCAAATTCGGTCTTGAAGCGGCCGCCGACGGTCAGTTCCGTCCGCCCCAGGCCGAAGTCGACGTTGAAGCCGTCTTCAATCGCCCCGTATATCTCTTCCAGCATGGTGTTGAAAGAGGCGATGAGCGTTCCGTGCGAATACGAACTGCGGTTTCTGACGGCCCGTTCGGCGATATCGTCGAGTGTCAGGCTCGGATGGTTGGGAAGTGTCCCTCTAAAGAACGGTTCCTGGCCGGGCAACTGGCTTTTACTCAGTTTGACGAATAGTTTGCCGGGTTTAACGGTCATTTTTGATTTAGGTAGCTCTTTATCCATAACACACATAGATTAATGTTAAACGACAAAGATAAGTAATATGTTCAGACAATATCTCATACAAGCTTTGAATCTGATGAAACAGAATCACATAAATTAAGAAAGGTAATATATATGTACAAACAGTATCTCAAACAAGCCTGGCAACTGATGAAGCAGAACCGCTTCTTCAGCTTCGTCTATATTCTGGGGACGGGGCTTGCCATCTCGATGGTGATGGTCATGGCGATCGTATATTATATCCGTACCGCGGATATCGCTCCCGAAGACTGCCGGAGCAGGCTGTTGCAGTTGAACCGTGCCTCCGTGAAGTCGAAGGATGAGGAAAAAGGGGGGACCTACAACTGGATGCTTTCGTACCATGCGGCACGGCAGATCCTGGACGGGCTGTCCGAAGTGGAGGAGGCGTGCCTGCGTATCGATCCGGGTAGTACGGGGCAGTTGATGGGGACTGTCTATTCACAGCTACCGGGAAGCACCGACCGCTATAAAACCCGTTTGATGGCTACCGATGCAGCCTTCTGGCGTATCTTCAGTTTTCGGCTGCTGCATGGCAAACCTTATACCGATGAAGAATATGAGAGCGGCATGAAACGGATCGTGTTGAGCGAATCGTATGCCCGCAAACTGTTCGGTTCGGCTGATGTGATTGGCAAAGGGGTTATGATTAATCAGGTGGAGTACCGGGTGGCCGGGGTGGTGGAGGACGTGTCGTCTGTCATGACGATGACCTGTGCCGATGCCTGGGTGCCTGTTTCCTCTGTGCCTGCCTTGGTGGAGGCGGGGGGAGCCGAGCGGTCGGCAGGACCTGTCTGCGCTTATATGCTGGCAAAGAGTACGGCCGACTTTGAGGTAATCCGCGATGAGGTGAATCGCCGCCGTCTCCAATATAATACGACTTTGCAGGAGCGGTATGTGGATGCTTTCAATCTTTCCACGCCTCAGCAGACACAGATAGGCAGTCTCAACTTTAGAATGTCTTATGCCGATATTATCCGTCGTTATCTGCTGATCGCGTTGGTTTTCCTGCTTGTCCCGGCTATCAACCTGACGGGACTTATCTCGTCGAGGATGCAGGAGCGTACCGAAGAGATGGGGTTACGGAAAGCCTTCGGGGCCCGTTCGCATTCCCTGGTGACGCAGGTGCTGACCGAGAACCTGCTGTTGACCTGTATCGGGGGAGTGGTCGGTTTGCTGGTGTCGTGGCTGCTGGTGGTCGTGTTGCGCAATTACCTGTTGAGCAGTTTCGGGTTTATGAATGAGGGGAATGTACAACTGACGTTCGACATGCTGTTTAACCTGCCGCTTTTCCTTTCGGCTTTCGGGTTGTGCGTCGTGCTCAACCTGCTCTCGTCGCTGCTGCCGGTATGGAAAGCGACACGCCGTCCGATAGTAGATTCAATCAACGATAAATAAGGATACATTATGATAAGACATCTGTTTAAACTAATATGGACACAGCGCCGTTTCAACGTCTGGATCGTGCTGGAGTTGTTTGTCGTATCCACACTGATGTGGTACATTGTCGATTACCTGAGCGTCCTGGCCATCACCGCCAGTACCCCGACAGGCTTCAATATCGAGAATACCTATAAGCTGAACCTTGCGCTGAAGCAGGCGAACGAAAACGGGTATGTCACCTACGAGGAAGGCAGCCCGGAACCTTACCAGAACATGAAACGCATCGAAGAACGCCTGCGCCAGCATCCCGATATCGAAGGGGTGAGCGTGGGCGAATGGCATTATCCTTATTGCCGCAGCAACTCGAACAATAGCTACTGGAGGGATACCTTGCGGGTGAATACCGAGATACTGACCGTTACGCCCGACTACTTCCGTGTCTTCCGCGTGTCTTCTGCCGATGGTGGTGGTCCGGAGACACTGGCACAGGCGATGGAGAGTGATTATATAATTACTCCGGCCGTCGAGGAACGGCTCTTTCCCGGCTCTTCCGCTATCGGAGGTTTTATCTTCGACCGCGACGACAGCCTGAATATGCGTGTGGCAGGAGTCACCACGCTGATGAAGCGGATGGAGTTTAGTCGTCCGGCATGTTTTCTCTTTATGCCTTTGGACGAATCGGACAGGGTGCTTCGGGGGGAGAATGATTTATGGAGTTCTACCGATATCTGTTTCCGGGTGAAAGAGACGGCGGCTACGGCCGACTTTGCCGAACGTTTTGTCCGTGAGATGCGTCCGCAGTTGCAGGTGGGTAACTTCTATTTGTCGGAGATCACGCCTCTCAGCGATTTTCGCGAGGAGCAGTTGGAGTGGGTATATAGTCCGCTGCGTTTCCGGATCGGCTTTTCGATCTTCTTCCTGACCAATATCTTCCTGGGAATAATCGGGACTTTCTGGCTGCGCATCAACAAGCGGCGGTCGGAGATCGGATTGCGCATGGCGGTCGGCTCTTCCCGGCGTATGGTGTTGTGGCAGATGATAGGCGAGGGACTGGTGTTGCTGGTCATCGCTTTTATCCCGTCTTTGCTTGTTTGCCTGAATCTGGTACAGGTGGATTTACTGCCGGAAGAATATATGGATGTAACACCTTTGCGCATCTTGCTGAATACGGTGATAACATTTACCCTGCTGGCTGTTGTCGTCTGCCTGGGTACCTGGTATCCGGCACGCCGCTCGGCAAAGATCGAGCCGGCTGAGGCGTTGCATTATGAATAGGGGATAGGAATCCCGGCCGTTTGTTTGCCGGATATATATGTAGTGTTCGATACTGTGATGACTGTTCAGTATCGAACACTATCTGTTTTAGACTTCCTGCTTATTATCAACGGGTTATATTTGTGGCACGGCATTTGCTTTTAGTCCGGCATAACAAATAAAACCGTATCATGTACAAACAATACTTCAAACAAGCCTGGAACCTGATGAGGCAAAACCGCTTCTACAGCGGGGTGTATATCATCGGGACGGGGCTTGCCATTTCGATGGTGATGGTGATAGCGATCGTGTATCATATCCGTACCGCCGACATCATGCCTGAAGTGCACCGCAGCAAATATCTTTATATCGACCAGGTCAAATATGAATGGGGGAAAGGCAACATGACTCTCTTTTGGGGCATCCGTTCTGCCAAAGAATGCCTGATGCCGCTGAAGTCGGCGAAGGAGGTGGCGATTATGACCAATACGGCCATTACCAGCCTGCTTTATGGCGATACCTATGTGCAGATTCCTGGGGGAGATGACCCGCAGAAAGTACAGATGATGGGGACGAACAATAGCTTCTGGCGCCTCTTCTCTTTTTCCTTTGTCGAAGGGAAACCGTTCAGCGAGGAGGAGTTCCAGTCGGGTTTCCCCCGCGTGGTCGTTTCCGAATCGCTGGCACGCCGTATCTTTTCGACAACGATCGGCGTGACGGGGAAAAGCATCCTGCTGGATGATACGGAATATTCCGTCAGCGGCGTGGTGAAAGATGTCTCTGCCGTGACACCGTCCGTTTATGCCGATATGTGGGTGCCTTATACTTCCATGCCGCTGGTTATGGGGGCTACCAAAGAACGGGACGTATCGGTCGGCCTGCTGGTAACCTGTATTCTACCTGCCGACGGAATGGGGCCGGACGAGGTGAGCCGGGAATTGGAAGAACAGATCGACCGCTATAATGCAACCCTTGCCGACGGTAAGATCAGTATGATGGCGGGGGTGGAGACACATCTGACGCATGTGATCAGCCAGTTTGTGATGGGCGGCTCCGTGACTGCTGTATATCTCATGCTGCTGTTCCTGATCCTGCTTTTCCTGCTGATACCGGCGTTGAACCTATCCGGGCTGAATGCTTCGCGGATGCAGGACCGCATCTCCGAACTGGGTGTGAGGAAGGCTTTCGGGGCACGTAAGAACCGGCTGCTGATGCAGATACTGATCGAGAACCTGTTGCTGATGTTGCCGGGCGGATTGGTCGGGTTGCTGGTCTCATATGGGATGGTGGCGCTCTTCCAGCAGTTGTTGCTTGCACCGGGTATCATTGCGATGGTGCAGGGCAGTGTGCAGACGGAGCTGACCTTCGGGATGCTGCTGAGTCCGGCGGTGTTCGGGTATGCTTTTCTGGTCTGCTTCCTGCTGAACCTGATGTCGTCGATGATCCCTGCCTGGCGTGCGATCCGTATGAATATAACTGAGTCATTAAACCACAATTAAAGAGATAGATATGCTGTTACATATACTGAAACTGATTAAGACGCAACGCCGCAGCAATACCTGGGTGTTTATAGAACTGCTTGTTGTCTTCGTACTGCTCTGGTACGCCGTCGACCGGATGACGATGAGCCGGATCACGCAGTCGCAACCGATGGGATACTCGTTTGAGAATGTATATAAGGTGACGCTGGCCGTGCGCCCTTCCACCAGTGCTTCCTATATTGCCTACGAACAGGAAAGCCAGGGGGCGGGAGAGGATTTCATGCGTATCATCCGCCAGTTGGAGACGCATCCTGACGTGCAGGTGGTAGGCCTGGCGAACGAGGCTTCGATGCCTTATACCTATATGTCCAATTCGGATACTTATTTTCAGGAGAAAGACTCTCTTTTCCGTACTGCTCTCGACTTCAGCGTTACGCCCGGTTATTTCCGTGTGTTCAAGATACAGAGGGCCGATGGCGATTCGCCGGACGAACTGGCTTCCGCTATTCAGGAAGGTATCCTGCTCAGTGAGCCGATGGCAATGAAATGTTTCAGCTCGACCCAGGTGGACGGCCGGGAGTTGCTAATCCTTCAGGATGATACCCTGCGTTACCGTGTGAAGGGAGTGACGGAAGCCGTTAAGCGGGAAGAGTTCAGCCAGCCGCCTTCGATTGTCTTTAAAGAGATGAAAGAGCGGAGCATCCTGCGGATGAGTGAACAGGAGCTGGGGAAGATGCAGATCTGTTTCCGTGTCCGTCCGAATGCGGCGTCGGAGAGTGCTTCCGAATATGCCGTCCGTTTTAAGAAAGAGATGAAGCACCGGCTGGCGGCAGGCAATTTCTGGCTGGCTAACGTGCAATATTATCCCGATGTGCGTACGAACTATCTGGAGACTTCGATGAATACGAGCGGGGGAAAGCTGGACATTGCGATCAACATATTCCTGCTGATCAATGTCTTCCTAGCTGTGATCGGAACGTTCTGGTTCCGTGTGAACCGCCGCCGTAACGAGTTGGGGCTCCGCATGGCTGTCGGTTCCAGTCGCCGCAGCCTGCAACAGTTGCTTATCGGCGAAGGATTGATGATACTGACCATAACTGCCGTACCCGCCTTGCTGATCTGTGTGAACGTGGCCTTTGCCGGCCTGCTGAGTACGGAGGTGATGGAGGTGACTGTCGGCCGCCTGTTGCTTGTCAGCCTGCTGACGTGGCTGTTGCTGGCCGTTATCATCACACTGGCTATCTGGTATCCGTCCCGTAAGGCGGCCCGTCTCGAACCGGCGGAAGCCTTGCATTACGAATAAACAAATACTGACATTATGTATAATATCTATTTAAAACAAGCACTTGCCATGCTGAAGGAGAACAAACTCCTGGCCCTGATCTCTATCCTGGGGACGGCATTGGCTATCTGCCTGATCATGGTGATGGTGATCACGTATCAGGTACGTGTCGAAAACTATTCTCCCGAGGACAACCGCGACCGGACGATGTATGTGCGGTGGGGCGGACGGACCTATAAAGGGGAGCAGTACGGGAACGGTTATCTTTCCTTGCGTACGGTCAAAGCGTGTTTCCTACCGTTGAAAACACCCGAGGCAGTGTCGTTTATCTCTCCCTGCCGTAGCTTGCTGGCTTCTTTGCCGGGCGGGAAGGAGAAGAAAGATTGCCTGATGATGTTTACCGACGATGTGTTCTGGAAGGTCTTCAACTTCGAATTTATATCCGGCAGTCCTTATACGAAAGAGGAAGTGTCTTCGGGCATAAAGAAGGTAGTCATCAACGAATCGACCGCCCGCCGGTTATATGGCACGGCCGATGCTGCCGGCAAAACGATTATGATCGCTTATAAGCCTTACACGGTCGGTGGGGTGGTAAAGGATATTTCCACGATTGCCAAAGCGGCATATGCGGAGGCGTGGATTCCTTATACGGCTTTGGCTGCCGATTTGAGCGATGATTCCTGGGCGGAGAATATAACGGGATGGTTCCAGGTGATTATCCTGGCCCGCTCGGCATCCGATTTCGATACAATCAGGAAAGAAATAAACAACCTGCAAGCACAATATAACAGTTCGTTGAAGGATTATAAGCTCGTGTTATACGACCAGCCGGATACGCAACTTGAATTGGAGATTAAAGGAGTGAGGGCTATCGGGCCTGACAAGACGAGGACGATCGTGCAGTATCTGCTGATTATCGTGATTCTGCTGTTGGTGCCGGCAATCAATCTTTCCGGCATGACCTTGTCGCGGATGCGCAGCCGCCTGCCGGAGATAGGTATACGCAAGGCATTCGGAGCGACCAAAGGCCGTCTGCTGGTGCAGATACTGTCGGAGAATATGTTTCTGACCTTGCTGGGAGGGGTGGTCGGACTGCTCTTCTCTTACATTGCCATCTTTTTATTGCGAACCTGGTTGCTGAGTAATAGCTTCGGCTCCATCTCTTCCGTGTTCGGAGGGACACCGATGCTGTCTGTTTCAGAGTTGCTTAATCCGGTGATATTCCTCTATGCGTTCCTGTTCTGCCTGATACTGAACCTGCTGTCTGCCGGAATACCTGCTTACCGGATGTCGCGCAAAGAGGTGGTAGAAGCTTTGAATGAAAACTAAACCGTTAAAATAGTACGAAGATGATCAAACATATCATTAAATTAATATGGAACCAGCGGAAAAGTAATAGCTGGTTGTTGGGGGAATTGTTACTTGTGACGGTTTGCCTGTGGTATATTGTAGATTATTTGCTGGTCGTATTATATACGTTCAGTGCACCGGTCGGTTTCGACCTCGACCATACCTATAAGTTTGAGTTTAACGCCCGGGAAGAGGGGGCCGAAGGGTATTTGACACCTGGGGAACACCCCGCCAAAGCCGGTGAAGATTTGTGGGAGGCGATGGAGCGCATACGCAGGATGCCGGGCGTGGAAGAAGTGGCTTTATCCAGGTTTGGCGTTCCTTATAATAGCATGGATAATTACCAGCCTCTTCGCCGGGATACGCTTTCGGATGCTGTTTCCTGCCGTATCCAGTTTGTTACTCCGGAGTATTTCGATGTATATCGTATTGGTTCCGCTATTTCCGGAAATCCTGAAGAACTGAAAGAGGGGATAGGCGGTATGAAGGTTATTATAACCCGGGATGCGGCAGAGAGGCTTTTTCCGGAGAAAAGTGTAAAGGACGCAGTAAAACAGACTGTTTATACAAATAATAATTCCGGAACGATGACCATCGGCGGAATTAGCCAGGAGGTCCGCCGGTCGGAATTTAGCAAGGTGGGAGCAAGGATTTATATTAACCAGAGTGAGACGGAGGTAAAGACCGTCTCGGCAGAGATGTTACCCTGGATGGAAGTCTCTGTGCGGGTTAAACCGGAAGCCGACAGGAACTTTGCCGATACATTTATGCAGGAGAAGAGTGATCAGGTGGAGATCGGTAACCTCTATCTTCAGAATATTATCCCGCTTTCCAATATAAGGGAAGATGCTTTGCGGGACGGAAAAGGGGAGATGAAAACGCGTTTGTCCATCCTGCTCTTCCTGCTGGTGAATATCTTTCTGGGGATTGTCGGTACTTTCTGGTTCCGTACCCGTCAGCGGCAGGGGGAAATGGGACTTCGGATGGCATTAGGGGCTACCCGGGGGCAGTTGAGGATGACGGTGTTGGGCGAAGGACTCGTGTTGCTGACACTTGCGTTTATTCCGGCCGTTGTCATCTGTCTGAATATTGCTTTTGCCAATCTGATCGATTCGAACCTGATGGATAACAGCCTCCTGCGTTTTGCGGGAGGGATGCTGGTCACTTTCCTGCTGATCGCCGGGATGATTATTGCCGGTATCTGGTATCCGGCCAACGAAGCGGCACAGCTGCAACCGGCCGATGCTTTACATTACGAATGATTAAAACCTCAAAGAATATAGAGTTAGTCACATATAGACTTGTAATTAAGCCCGGATCTGTAGCGAGTACACGTCCGGGCTGCTTTTTTCTATTCCGTTATATCAGTTATGCTCAGAAGGTCATGGAAGCATAAATGCCGAAATGTTTGTCACCGGCCAGCGGACTGAGGGTCAGGTTGTGCTTTTGGGCAAACGGACGGGTGAAGATATAGGCACTGCCGATACCCATGGCGGCTCCGGCGGCCACATCCCACCAGTCGTGCTTCTTGGCATACGTACGGCTCCATCCTACATAGGTTGCTACGGCATACGCCGGGATACCCCATTTCCAACCGTAACGGCGCTGGATAAAAGCAGCGCCTGTAAACGATACGGAGGTATGCATGGAAGGAAACGAATGGTTGTCGCTACCGTCGGGACGTTTTTTCTTTACCAGATACTTCAGCGCATAGGTCATGCCGACCGTACTTACACCGGCCAGTGCACCCTGTTTCAACCCCTGCCAGTCCTGAAGGATCAGCACGGTTGCCAGGCTCGCCGCAGGAGTAAGGCAGGCCAGCACGTCGCCCGATTTACGGACGGCATTACGGCTACCGCTTAGTTTGACTTCTTGTGCATGGCTGTTGAAGCAGACCATGAATGCCAGAAGAAAGGTAAAAAGATAGGTTGTTCGTTTCATATTTTCTTTGTTGATGCAAAGTAGAAACGGAAGTTACCAGAACTTATTGTTTTCAGCACTGTATTCAAAGCCGGCAACGGCAAGTTTATGGACAAGCATGTCCTTGTCTACGTCCATCTTACGGCATAATTCATCAAGGGATGCATATTTGTCGCGCAGTTTCATGTTAACTACGCTGAAAAGCATCGTCGGGTCTTCGGGAAGTTTCATTGTTATGTGTAATTAAAATTAATAGTGAATATTTGAAATAACTATTGTTTGTTCTGTTTTGTTTAAAATGTACGGATTCAACATAAAGCAATCAGCTTGGGAAAAAAGATGATTCCGCCTACTATTGCGGCGGCAATCGCCATTAACAATACGGCTCCGGCTGCCAGGTCTTTGGTCCGTTTGATTGCTTCGCTATATTCGGGCGATACAAAGTCGGCAATAGCTTCCAGCGCAGAGTTGACGGCTTCGGCTGCCAGCACGGCACCGATCACGATTACGACAGCAACCCATTCCATGCGCGACAACCCCAGAAGAACACCGGCAATCACCACGCATACAGCTGCAAAACAATGTATCCAGGCATTATGTTCTTTCGTGATCAACAAACGTATCCCGTTGAACGCATACCGGAAACTCCGTAGCCGCTTGCGGAAAGTAAAGCCATCATTCTTCATATATCCATTCTGTTGAGGTGGCAAAGATAGGTATTTTTTATGATTCTTCCTCTTCCTCCGTCAACGGTCCCAATTCCGGTATGATTGCACGGGCTTCACGGCCGCTCAGGGTGTCTACGTCTTTCAGCTTGCGTTGGATGGCGCGGGTACGGGTTCCGAGTACTTCTTCTATCTGGCCGCTGGCCGTTTGCAGGTTCTTCTGCGCTTTTTCCAGCATACCACCTACCTTTTCGAACTCTTTCTTTACCGCACCGAGTATGGTCCATACTTCGCCGGAATGTTTCTGGATGGCCAGCGTGCGGAAACCCATTTGCAGGCTGTTCAGGATAGCGGCAAGGGTGGTAGGCCCGGTTACGACGACCTTATAGGTCCGTTGCAATTCATCCAGCAGGGCGGAACGGCGCACTACTTCTGCATAAATGCCTTCGAAGGGAAGGAACATAATGCCGAAATCGGTCGTTGCGGGGGGAGCCAGGTATTTGTCGGAAATGTCTTTTGCCATCTTTTTGATGGTTGTTTCGAGCAACTTGCCTGCTGTCTCGATAGCCTGCGGGTCGGCATTGTCGTAAGCGTCCAGCAATTGTTCATAAATATCTTTGGGAAATTTGGCGTCGATGGGGAGGTAAACGTATTCGCGGATATCGTCGCGCCCCGGGAGCTTGACGGCAAATTCCACGACCGCGTCCGAACCTTTTCGGGTGTGTACGTTCGCTTCGTATTGTTCCGGTGCCAGTATTTGTTCCAGCAACATGCTCAGTTGTATTTCTCCGATGTTTCCTCGTGTCTTCACATTGCTCAGTACCCGTTTCAGACCGCCAACGTCCTGCGCCAGTGTCTGCATTTCCCCTAAACCTTTCTGCACGCTTTCCAGTTGTTCGGTAACGAGGCGGAAAGACTGGCCGATGCGGTCGTTCAGTGTCTTCTGTAATTTTTCGTCTACCGTGACGCGGATTTCATCCAGGCGCTTTTCGGTGTTGGCAACCAGCAGGCGCTGCTGTTCGTCGAGGTTGGCGAACTTTTCCCGTTGGAGGTTGTTGAAAGAAGCGATGCCCCGGTCGAAAGCCTCCCTGAATTCGTTCATGGAGCGGGTCAGTTCTTCCCGGTTGTCGCGGGCAACGATACGGCCCTCTTCGCGGTTCAGCCGGAAGTCTTCCCGGAAGTTCTTTTCAATGCGTTCGAAAGAACGTTGCATTTCATCGAGCAGTCGTTTCAGTTCGTTTTGTGTATCGGATTTATCCTCTTTCGGGCGGAATAAGATTTGTAAAACAATGATAATAAGAAGTCCGCAAATAATTAACCAGTTCATGTCGTTCTATTTTGCGGCAAAGATAGAAAAACAGTTCTTAGGGCAAGTGATTAAAAAGAGTTAAAAGGAAAAACATTCTTCATTAACGTTTGTTTTAGTCATACAAAGCGGCCTATATTTGTACGTCGCTTTTTAGTAACAAAAACATAAAATACTACAAAGATGGCAAAGATAACATTTAAAGGCAATCTGGAAGTAAATACAAACGGAACATTACCGGCAGTCGGAGCAGAGGCTCCCGATTTCAAAGGAGTAAAAAGTGACTTATCTGAATTATCACTGAAAGAACTGAAAGGAAAGAACGTTGTAATCAATGTTTTTCCGAGTTTGGATACAGCCGTATGTGCTGCTTCGGTGAGACGTTTCAACAAAGAAGCTGCTTCTTTGCCAAATACTGTGGTGTTGGCTGTATCGAAAGATTTGCCTTTTGCGCACGGACGCTTCTGTACTACGGAAGGTATTGATAAAGTGATTACACTTTCTGCATTCCGCTGTTCGTGCTTTGAAGATAAGTACGGGATGCTGATGGTTGACGGTCCGCTGAAAGGGTTACTGGCCCGTGGCGTGATAGTAGTCGACGAAGCAGGCAAGGTGGTATATGAGGAACTGGTTCCTGAAATTACCAACGAACCGAATTACGAAGCCGCAATCGCTTCGCTAAAAAACTAATTAAGTAGATTATTGTTTTTCATTGGTTAAAGTTAAGGGTTAGTGTAGAAGGCTGTCGGATGTGAATCCCGCAGCCTTCGTTTTGTTGTACCGAAAACTTTCGTACCTTTGCTCTTGTTGAATATAAAACAAAGCGAGTATGGCTACAATGACGATACCTTATGCAGTTGCCGATTTCGTCGATTTACGCGAACGTGGTTTTTATTATGTGGATAAGACCAACTATATCAGTAAACTGGAATATTATAATGCCCCTGTTTTCCTCCGCCCGCGCCGTTTTGGCAAGAGTCTGCTTATCTCTACGCTGGCCTGTTATTATGATCGTACCAGGGCGGCACGCTTTGATGAACTTTTCGGTGGAACCTGGATCGGTAGCCATCCTACCCCGGAACATAACCAATATATGATTGTGCGCTATGACTTCTCAAAGATGGTAATGGCGAACGATATGGACGGATTGGAACGGAACTTCAATGATTTGAATTGTATTCCGGTCGAGATTATGGTGACACATAACCGGGATTTGTTCGGCGACTTTCAGTTTACTACTAAAGGTAATGCCTCAAAAATGTTGGAAGAAGCTTTAGGATATGCCCGTGAACATGGCTTGCCTAAAGTCTACGTGCTGATAGACGAATACGATAATTTCACCAACCAGCTGCTTACAGCTTACAACGATCCACTGTATGAACAGGTGACTACTAAAGACAGTTTCCTTCGCACCTTCTTTAAAGTGATAAAGGCTGGTATCGGTGAAGGAAGCATCCGCACCTGTTTCTGTACCGGCGTATTGCCCGTCACAATGGACGACTTGACCAGTGGTTACAATATAGCCGAAATATTGACCCTGGAACCTTCATTCTTGAATATGCTTGGTTTTACGTATGCGGAAACGGAAACGTATTTGCGTTATGTGCTTGATAAGTATGTGGGCAGCCAGGACCGTTATGACGAGATATGGCAACTTATCGTAAACAACTACGATGGCTATCGCTTTAAACCGAAAGCCGAACGGTTGTTTAATGCCACTATCCTGACCTATTTCTTTAAGAAATTTGCTGTCAATGGCGGCAGTATTCCCGAAGAAATGGTCGACGAGAACCTCCGTACGGATATCAACTGGATCCGTCGTTTGACCATGTCGCTCGACAATGCGAAAGCGATGCTCGACGCGCTGGTTATCGATGATGAACTGGCCTATAACGTAGCCGACCTGTCCAGCAAATTCAACAAGCAAAAGTTCTTCAACAAAGAGTTTTATCCGATCAGCCTGTTCTATCTAGGCATGACTACGATCAGAGATAACTATGTGACATCGCTTCCGAATATGACTATGCGCAGTGTCTATATGGATTATTACAACGATTTGAACCGTATAGAAGGAAATGCACAACGTTATGTGCCTACCTACCGGAAATATGACGGCGACCGCCGCCTGGAACCGCTCGTGCAGAATTATTTCGAACAATACCTCGGACAGTTTCCCGCCCAGGTCTTTGATAAAATAAATGAAAACTTCATCCGTTGTTCATTCTATGAATTGGTTTCTCGTTATCTGAGTAATTGTTACACCTTTGCCATTGAGCAAAACAATTCGGTGGGGCGTTCCGATTTCGAGATGACCGGTATTCCCGGTACGGATTATTATACCGACGACCGTGTCGTAGAGTTCAAATACTTCAAGGCTAAAGATGCCGAAAAGATGTTGGAATTTTCAGACCCCCGACCTGAAGATGTGGAGCAGGTGAAGAAGTACGCCGATGATACTCGTCGGAAATTTCCTAATTATCAGGTACGCCAGTATATCGTATATATCTGCGCCAACCGTTGGTGGAAATGCTGGGAGGTATAGCGAAAAAACAGCATCGTTATTAATCATCGTTTGGTAATTCATATTTTATTCGTATACTTGCAGAAAATAAAATAATCTTTATGTGTTCAATAACTTCTAAATCAGGCATCATTTATTTGGTGTGATAAACGGATAATATCCTTCTTGTTTTCTAAGTTTATATTGTCGATTTCCCGGAACCGTGGGGAATCCCGTATCTATTATTGTTATATTATAAAAGAAGTTATGAATAACTGGAAAAAAGTATTCGCCATTATATGGACCGGTCAGTTCTTCTCTATCCTGACCAGTTCAATCGTTAATTTTGCAATCATCCTATGGCTTAGTTTTGAAACGAAATCGGCAGAAGTACTGGCTTTTGCTGCCATAGCAGCCATGCTTCCGCAATCGGTATTGGGACTGTTTACCGGTATCTTTATCGACCGTTGGAAAAGGAAGCGGGTGATGATACTGGCAGATAGCTTTATCGCTTTCTGTACATTGATCCTGGCTGTCCTGTTCTACCTGGATATAGCGAAGATAGAACATATTTATATTTTGTTGGCTTTACGTTCGGTAGGTTCGGCTTTTCATATGCCGGCTATGCAGGCATCGGTCCCTTTGCTGGCTCCGAAGTCGGAACTGATTCGTATTGCCGGCATCAACCAGATTATCCAGTCTGCCTGTAATATTGCCGGGCCGGCCCTGGCTGCGCTTTTCATCTCTTTTATGAAGATGACGAATATCTTGCTGCTGGATGTGATTGGTGCGGCTTTGGCATGTACTTCACTCTTGTTTGTGAAAATCCCCGATCCGGATAATACGGAAAAAACGCAGAAAGTACATCTTTTGAAGGAAGCGAAGGAAGCCTTGACAGAGGTCCGTGCACAAAACGGATTGTCATGGTTGTTTATCCTTTCTATCATTGCTACCTTCTTTATTATGCCGGTCAGTGTTTTGTTTCCGTTGATGACGTTGGACCATTATTCAGGGAATGCTTTTCAGATCAGTCTGGTTGAAGCAGCCTGGGGAATAGGCGCCTTGCTGGGCGGTGCTTTTCTGGGGATGAAGAAGTTTAAGCTGAATGAGATTTCATTGATAAACTGGATGTATATCCTGTTGGGAGTTACGTTCGGACTGTCCGGTATTCTGCCGGTTTCAGGTTACCCGTTGTTTGTCGTATTGACGGCGGTCGGCGGTATATCCGGTTCTCTTTATATGGCCTCCTTTACGACGGTGGTACAGACACGTATCAATCCGGTGGTGATGGGACGTGTGTTCTCGTTTTATATGAGTGTTAGTCTGTTGCCTTCGATGATCGGATTGTTGAGTACCGGATTTCTGGCGGATACGATCGGTATTGGAAATACATTTATCATCGGTGGAGGACTGGTGGGAATGATCGGATTGATCTCGTTTGCTTTGCCAGCCATAAAAGAATTGAAGAAGGGATTTGATAAGTAGTAAAAGGTCTCACTATGGCACACTTATCCGTGTTCATCTGCTTAATCTGTGTCATCTGTGTGCCATAGTGAGACTTTTGTAACATTTAATCCTTTCCGCTTTGATCCGGATGGAGCGATTTATAGTAATTAATACGTTCTCCCCAGGGACGGTATTCAAAAGGAAAGACATGTTTTTCTTCGGCCCATCGGTTCCATTTACTCTCTAATGCCTTTACTTTTTCCGGGTATAAGGTTGCCTGATCGTTTTCTTCAAACGGATCGTTCATCAGGTCGATCAACTCCCAGGACTGTTTGCCGTTGTTACGAACCAGTTTCCAGCCATCCGAAATGATTGCACATGAGGTCTGATGTTCGAAAAACAGGTCGCGTGGTTCCAACGTCTTGTTTTGGATGGCGGGTATCAGGCTTCTGCCTTCGGTGGTACTCAACTTTTTATCATTGAATTGTCCGGGATATTCAACCGAAGCCATATCCAGACAGGTCGGCATTACATCTATAATATGACTGAATTCGCGATTGAACTTCCCTTTGAGAACATTCTTTTGCGGATCGCCGTACATAACGATAAAAGGCGTACTGGTTCCTCCCTGGAAACACCATTGTTTGTAACTTCTGTAAGGCGTATTGTTCAGGTCGGCCAGTAATTGGGCAATAAAACCCCCTTCATTGGTTGAACCGTTATCACTCAGGAAGAGGAAGACGGTGTTTTCATAGAGTCCTTTTTCTTTGGTAGCAGCAATAACTTCCCCGATACCGTCGTCCATTATTTCAATCATGGCGGCATAGGTAGCCATTTCGGTTATCCATGCTTCCTGTTGTTCGGGAGTGAGACTTGTCCAGGCCGGGCGTCCTCCTTCAAATTCTTTCTGATGGATGGGGAGGGTATCTCCGGTATTCATCAATCCCATCTTTTTCTGGCGGTCGAAACGTTGTTGGCGCAGGACGTCATATCCTACTTTATACCGTTGCCGGCATGCTTCCACCCGTTCTTTGGGTGCCTGCAACGGCCTGTGAGGGGCATAATGCGCCAGATACATGAACATCGGGACATCGGCCGGATGGCTACGGATGAAACTGACGGCCGAATCCGTAATGGCCGTTGTATAATAAAAGTCGTTGGGGAATGTCGTGATACGGTCTGTATTCGAATAGACGGGAGTCGGGGTGTAATAGCTTCCGCCGCCGCTCAGGCAACCGTAATATTTATCGAACCCTCGTTGTGTGGGATAACTACCGTTCGGTTTATCGAATGCGCCCTGTACTGTCAGATGCCATTTCCCACTCATATAGGTCGCATATCCGTTTGCTTTGAGGACTTCGGCGATAGTCGGGTAATCGGCAGATATCTGTCCGCGGTATCCGGGCCGGTGCTCGTCGACAGCCGTCATCCATCCCATTCCCGCTTCATGCTGGTAACGTCCGGTCAGGAGGGCGGCACGGCTGGGGCAACTGCGTCCGGTGTTTTTGAACTGGCTGAAACGCACTCCGTTCTCTGCCAAAAAATCAATGTTCGGAGTCTTAACTTCTCCTCCGTAACATCCCAAATCTGAAAATCCCATATCGTCGCATAGGATCAGAATAATGTTGGGATGCGATTGTTCACCGGCATTACCGGCTGCCGCGAATTGTGCCATAGAGGCAAGAACCACGGAACTTAATAGAGTTTTATTCGTCATGTTATCTAAGGTTATAATAGATATGGCGATAAAGTTACAGATAAGTTTTTATATAATTCTTCCGGCTTTGTAAAAGGTATTCTTATAATGGACTTACTATATATGGTGATTGTCGCCGGATTTGTTATAATTGGTTATTTATATAAAAGATTATTAGCATGGCGGATGGCGGTATCTGTATTGATCATTTGCTTTGCCTTTTTTAAAATAAGATATGTGGCGTTTTTGTATTGAGTTCTTACAGAACTAATTTAATACCGACCCTGCAAATGTAATATTAATTTTATAATAAAACATTAAATTGTGCAGATTATTCAGTAATAGTCAAGTCGTTGGAGATCGTTTAATAATAATAACGTTTAAACTAAAGTTAATCCATTATAAAGGTAGATGATTGTCTCTTTAGAGTTAATATGTTGAAACCATGCTATTTGTGAAATAAGAAAAGCCATAGTTCTGTAAGAACTGTGGTTTCATAGGGATAAGATTTTTACAGAAAGAGTAAATGTTAATACCATGAATAAGGTGAATCTATAAGTAAAGTGAGTTAATCTCCTTAAATCTTATTTATAAAGTTACTAGTATTATTAAACAAAAAGCAATTGTTATGTTGAAAATCGTAAGACCAGTCAGCCTTTTGTTGTTGTCAGCCACATTGTGCTCCGGAGGGACAGCACATGCTTCCGACAGTACGGCAACATCCAAAGTTGACATTTCTCAGCAACAAAAGAGTTTAAAAGGAACAGTTAACGACGATTTCGGCCCTGTTGCCGGTGCCTCTATTGTCGTAAAAGGAACAACGAACGGTACTGTCACCGACATGGATGGTAACTTCGTACTGGATGTAAAAGCCGGGGATGTGATCCAGATCTCTTTCATCGGCTATCTGACACAAGAAATTAAGTACACAGGACAATCGACTCTTAAAATTACTCTGGCTGAAGATACGCAAAAGCTGGACGAAGTCGTGGTGGTAGGATACGGTACCCAGCAGAAAGCCAACCTGTCCGGAGCCGTAGCCTCTGTGGCAAGCGAAGAACTGACAAGCCGACCGATTTCGAATGTATCCTCCGGTTTGCAGGGATTGATGCCGGGTGTGACGATCACAGCCGGTGAAGGCCGTCCCGGTGAAGATGGAAGTAATATCCGTATCCGTGGTGTCGGAACGTTGAATAACGCATCTCCCTACATCCTGATCGACGGGATCGAGAGCGGTTCGATGGACAGTATCGACCCGAACGACATCGAAAGTATCTCTGTCCTGAAGGATGCCTCCTCTGCCGCCATCTACGGTTCGAAAGCCTCCAACGGAGTTATTCTGATAACGACCAAACGCGGTAAGACCGGTGCTCCGCGTATTACTTACAACGGATATATCGGGGTCTCAAGCCCGACTGCTGTAATAGACCGCGTCAGTTCGGCCGAATATGCGATGCTGTATAACCGGATCGACGATGATAACGGACAGCCTCACCGCTATAGTGATGAAGACATCCGCCTGTTTCAGGATGGCTCCGACCCATACGGACATCCGAACACAGACTGGAATGATGCCGCTTACCAAACCGGTGTATTGCATAAACACAATGTAAATATCAGCGGAGGTACCGAGAATACGAAATATATGGCTTCTGTCGGTTATCTGGGACAAACCGGTATTCTTCCTAACTCGGAACGTAAACAATTCAACGGCCGTACGAACCTGGATATGAATATCACGAAGAAACTGACGGTTCGCTTGAATATGTCATATATAAAGAACGACTATAAAGACCCCAACTCCAATTATGGCGGCGGTTGGTCGGACCAGATTATCCGCCAGCTGAATATTCTGAGCCCGATGATTCCGGTTTATAATGAGGATGGAACATATGGTGCAACAAATGACGGTAACCCTATCGCCTGGCTGGACTCCGGACAGACTGTGGACAAATACAACCAGAACTTTACCGGTTCTCTTGCAGTCGATTACCAGATCATAGACGGACTGAAGGCAACAGTGTCCGGTTCGTATGTAAATGACGACCAGCACTTCAAGGCATTCGTTATGAAATTGGATACAGACCCGGCACAGGCCAGTCGTCCGAACAGCCTGGAAGAACGTTTCACCAACTGGTCACGATATAATTTCGATGCTTTGCTGAACTATGACAAGACATTCGGTAATCACGGTTTGAAAGTGATGTTGGGATATCATGCCGAGAAATATGATGTGCGTTACAATAAGGAATACCGCGAAAATTTCCCGAATAACGAACTGGATGATATGAATGCCGGTGCTACGGCTACCCAAACCAACGAAGGTTTTACCCGCAAATTGAATATGCTTTCTTATTTCGGTCGTGTAAACTACGACTATGCCGGTAAATACCTGCTGGAAGCAAACTTCCGTTCGGATGCTTCTTCCCGTTTCGCCCCCGGACACCGTTGGGGATATTTCCCTTCCTTCTCCGCAGCATGGCGTATCAGCGAAGAGAACTTCATGGAAAATACGAGGAATTGGTTGAATAGCCTGAAACTTCGCGGATCATGGGGTATGCTGGGTAACCAGGATGCTTTGAGCGACGGGACACCGACAGGCGGTGACTTTTATCCCTGGTTGAATACGTATAACCTGGGTGCCAACTATCCTTTCGGAAGTGCGTTGACGACCGGTTATTATCAGAGTAATTATAAAATAGCAGACCTTTCGTGGGAAAAGTCAACGACATGGGGTATCGGGATAGATGCAATGATCAATAATAAGATCAGCTTTACTTTCGATTACTACGATCGCAAGACAACCGATATCATCATGGAAGTTCCGGTACCGACGGAATTTGCGCTGGGTGCTTATAAAGATAATGTAGGTGCCATGCGTAACCGAGGTGTCGAAATGCAGTTGGGCTACAGTAACCAATGGGGTGACTGGAAGTTCGGCGTTGTCGGCAACTTTGCCTATAACAAGAATAAGATAGAAAACCTGGGAGGTGTTAACCGTATGTCTGACGGCGACTTCATGCGTCAGGTCGGTTCTCCTATCAATTCCTGGTTCGTGTACAGAACAGACGGTTTCTTCCAGTCGGACGAAGAGGCACAAGCCTGGATGGATAAATATGCCGGTCAGGACGGATATCCGTTCGGCCTGAAATTTAAAGGGGGCGACCTGAAGTATGTCGATACCAACAATGACGGTAAGATCACTGCCGAAGACCGTGAACTCTATAAGACAAAAGATCCGGTGATGACATTCGGTCTGAATCTGAACGGTGCTTATAAGAACTTCGACCTGACGCTGAACTTTACCGGTGCGGCAAACGTCGGTTTCGCTTATACCAAAGAAGCTTTCGGTGAATTTTCCGGCAGTGCCGGCCACCCTTCAACAGCCTGGCTGGACTCATGGACACCCGAAAATAAAGGAGCAAGTATGCCCCGTGTAGCAGAAGCCCGTAAGTCACCGAGTGAAGCATCTGTTGTCATGTCTGACTTCTGGATCATGAATACGAGCTATCTGCGTCTGAAGACTGCACAGTTAGGCTACACCTTCCCGAAAAGCCTGATAGAAAAAGCCGGTATTCAAAGCCTGAGGATTTATTATTCGGCTGAGAACCTGCTGACATTCGATTCTATGCCGTTGAATGTAGACCCGGAGACAGTCAGCACCCGTTTGTCAAGCTATCCTTTGTCTACTACCCATTCATTCGGAGTAAATGTTACGTTCTAAACTATTAATGACTATCTAATATAAGTTGAATTTTATGAAACGATTATCAATATATTTAATGGCCGGAGCAGCGTTTTTATCTACATCCTGCTCGGACTTTCTGGATACGGCTCCACATGATGCATTGTCTCCTTCCACCACCTGGAAGACCGAAACGGATGCTGAAAGTTTCGTGGTGGGATGTTATAACGGTCTGTGGGATCCGACCGCCATTCTCTATCTCGATTGTGGTTCAGATATTGCTTACAACAACTTTCCGTGGGAAGGTTGGCGCCCCTGGGGTGACGGTTCTTTGTCAAGCTCCAACCCCGGTAGTTCATTTTATAGCTTCACGACTATTCGCCGTTGCAACACCGTGCTGGAGAATATCGACAATGTAACATTCAAGTCGGAAGCAACGAAGAATGACCTGGTTGCACAGGCGAAAGCGATTCGTGCTTATAAATACTTCCAGATGAACTGGTGGTATGGCGGTGTGCCTATCATCGGCTCTTATCAGTCAGCTGAAGAAGCCCAGGTGCCCCGTAATACCGAAGAAGAAGTTCGTCAGCAGATAGCCAAAGACCTGGAAGAAGCTTTGACGGGTATTAATACGACACCGGCTGCCCGCGGACGCATCGGCAAAGGCGGTGTACTGGCAATAAAAATGCGTGAGGCTTTGTATTATGGAGAATGGCAGAAGGCTAAAGAGGCTGCCCAGGCCATCATCGACCTGAAGCAGTATGAACTGGAACCCGATTATTCCAATTTGTTCAAGCTCACTGGCACAGATTCGAAAGAGGTGATCATTGCCGACCAGCGTATCCCTAATACATTCGGTTTGGGAGTAATCGGCCAGATGTATAATAATGTAGACGGCGGTTGGTCCTCTATCGTCCCCACCCAGAACCTGGTGGATATGTATGAAATGACAGACGGTAAAACGAAGGAAGAGTCGAACTTGTATGATGCGGCCCATCCGTTTGCCAACCGCGATCCCCGTATGGCGATGAGTATTCTTTATCCGGGACAGGACTGGAGAGGTTCGGTGCTGAACACGCTGGATAAAACACTGGCGGATAAGTCGGATAATAAGAACTATCCCACCTACACCGACAATGCTTCGAAATCCAGTCTGACTTGGGCGAAATATCTGGACCCCATCGACCAGTATCCCAATATGTGGAGCACCGGAACTTGTGTGATCGTGTTCCGGTATGCCGAAGTTTTGTTGTCGTATGCCGAAGCGGAGAATGAATTGAATGGCCCTTCCGCCCAGGTATATGATTATCTGGATCAGATCCGTACCCGTGCCGGCATGCCTGTTGTGGACAGAGCCAGGTACAGCACGAAAGAAACATTGCGTGAGCTGATTCGTCGTGAGCGCTGCATTGAATTGGCGGGTGAAGGCTTGCGTCGTGCAGATATTCTGCGTTGGAAAGATGCCGCAGGAAAGATGTTGGCCGAAACATTATTGAACGGCCCGTTAAACCGTATCGTCGGTACAATCGATTACAACGAGACAGATCCTTATAAACGTGCCGTCGTAACAGGCAAGGACCTGATTGAAAACCGTGAGTTTGCTGCCAAGAACCGTTATCTGCCGATCCCGCAGGACAGCATGGATAAGAATCCGAACCTGAAACAGAATTCCGGTTACTAACGTATTATTATGTTGAAACTGCCGGAACGAATTTCCTGGTAATCCAGTTGATTAAAGTTAAGGGTTAATGTGGAAGGCTGTCGGATATGAATCCCGCAGCCTTCGTTTTTGACTCCCCCGGCAAATGCTTCGGCACAAGCAAGTCCAATCAGTTGTGAAGACAAATGAAGATAACAGACAAAAGGGAAAACGATATAAGATAATTATTGAAATTGTTTTCTGTACCTGCTGGGAGAGACTCCTATATTATTTGTGAAAACCCGGACAAAGTGAGGTAAATCATTGAATCCTACCGTGAAACATATTTCGGATACTTGCTTCTGTGAATGTTTCAAAAGTTTGCAGGCTGTATTTAAACGGTATTGAGTTACATACTGCGAAAAAGTTATTCCTTTACAACGCTTAAAGTAAGAACAGAAAGCAGAGCGGTTCATACCTACTTCGGCGGCAATATCATCCAACGAAATAGTGTGGACGTAGTGAGCCATCACATAGCTACATATTTGCTGCATACGACGTACATCCCGTTCGATGCGCATCGGTCTGCCTACAAACGTATGGTCGGACGATTTGAAAATGACTGGCAGCAGACGGAACATTTCGCACAAGCGTTCCAACTCGTCCAGGTTGTTCATCCGTGATAATATCCGGCGGATGGTTCGTGAACTTTCGGAACCGAACTTCAGTGCATCGACTGGAAATGTAATGTTTTTCAGATGGTTGCGCAGTTCGGGAAATACCTGCATGCACCGTTCTACCAGTGAATGACTGAAAGCTACCATCAGATAACGGACATGGCCTTCTTCGTCCGCTGAATCCGGCGTATACTCCCAGCGGTGGAGCATGGACGGAGGTATCAATGCCACATCGCCAGCTTCAAAGGGTTGTAAAGTGTCGCCTGCCATCCGGTTACCATACCCGTGGACAACATAATACAATTCCCATGCATCATGTTGATGCAATTTGGCCTCGAGACCCGTTTCTACCCGTTGGTCTATAAAGAAAAACGAATGATTTTCCACCTCGGGCAATTCGTAAGGAATAGCAGTATCTTCCATAAAGGTATGCTTAAAATGATCCGAATGCAAATATACGACAAGTATACGAAACAATATCACAAATATGTAACAAGAAAGCCGGATAACTTTGCTGCCGGAAACGATAAGTATAACCAATAAAATGTATTGTTATGGATTTCTATCAAGTATTAGAGAAAAGAAGAACTATCCGGGATTTTTCTGATAAAGAAGTTACGGACGAAGTATTGAAGAAGGTATTGTCGGCTGCATTTAAAGCTCCTACCAATGACCATTTGCGTCAGTTTGAATTTGTTGTGGTGAGAGGACAAGAGAATATTGCCCGACTCGTATCGCCTGTGGCACAAAACACTAAAAATATTCAGCAGACAGGACTTAACGCTGCTGCCGGTGTGATGGACAAAGATGAGCACGCCATGTTTACCGATGCGTTGCCCAAGCAGCAACGTATGCTTATGCAGAGCAATTGCCTTGTTCTGCCGTTTTTCTGGCAAAAGGATTATCCTCTGTGTCAACCTGCCGACCAAAGTTCGCTCAACTATTTCGCTTCGGCGTGGGCTGCCGTTGAAAATATCCTGTTGGCAGCAACGGCAGAAGGATTGGCATGTGCTTTCCGTATTCCCATCGGCAACGAACCGGAACATGTAAAACAACTGGTTAAAGCCCCCGATGGATATGAGTTTACCTGTTATCTTGCTATCGGTTATCCGGCCGAAAACGCACATATCTGTAAACAGAAAGAAATTCGGATAGAGGACAGAATTCATGATAATCGTTGGTAATCCGGGAATGAAGCGACATGTCCTGCCGTTTGTTGCAGATAGCAGACGAAATTGGGGAATAATCCTATATGACATTGAGAGAATGTTATAGGCATCAAAGTATTCCATCCAACTCATTGACAATTTGTCCGTCAAAAAGATTGATGATGTAGTCGGCGTATGTGGCATCGTGCTGTGAGTGTGTCACCATGACGATAGTCGTTCCTTCGGCATTCAACTGACTGAGCAGTTTCATTATTTCGAGACTGTTCTTGGAGTCGAGGTTGCCGGTCGGCTCGTCGGCCAAAATCAATTTAGGTTTGCCTACCACGGCGCGGGCGATGGCTACTCGTTGCTGTTGGCCTCCGGATAGTTGTTGCGGATAATGTTTGGCGCGGTGGCTGAGGCGTACTTTGCGCAGGATGTCAAGTACCTGCTGTTTGCGTTCGGCTTTAGGTACGCCAAGATATTTCAGTTGGAGGTCTATGTTTTCTTCCACCGTCAGCTCGTCGATGAGGTTGAAACTCTGGAAGACGAACCCGATACGTCCTTTGCGGTAACGGGTTCGGTCTTTCTCTTTCAAGTGTCCCATTTCTTCCCCATCCAACAGGTAGCTGCCTTCGTCCGGATTGTCCAGCAGGCCGAGAATATGCAGCAAGGTCGATTTGCCGCATCCGCTTGGACCCATGATGGCGACGAACTCGCCCTTTTTCACTTCCATGCTTACGCCGTTGAGTGCGATGGTTTCTATTTCTTCCGTCCGGAAGCTTTTGCTGAGATTCTTTATTTTAATCATGACTTGTTTCGTTTTTTATAATGATGTTACCTGTTATATACTGTTGCTTTTATTCCGTCCGGATGCTTTTTATAGGGTTGCGGCGGGCGACTTTCAAAGTTTGACTGATGATTGACACGAAAGCGATAACTATGGTTGCCAAAACAGCCGCGGCTATGAGGTGCCACGGGAAGGCGATGCGGTTATAGAATGACTCCAAACTGATTTGAACCGCTTTCAAACTGATGGGCAGGGCGAAGCAGGCGGCAAGCAACGAGAGCATCATGAATCGTTTGGAAAGTTCCCATACCGCACCGCTTGTTTCGGCTCCCATCACTTTGCACAAAGCAATCCGCTTGCTTTGCTGTTCGGTGTAGCTTATCGACATGGCAAACAATCCCATGGCAGAGATGAGGATGGAGATGGCCATGAAGCAAAGGACGAGCATCACGATGTTCTTCTCGTGTGTCAAATCTTTGTCCAGATAATCATCTATATAATCGGCTTCCAGGTCTTTCGGCATCCCGATCACCTCTTTGGACACTTCCCGACAGGTATGGCGGATGGCGGCCAAAGCTTCCGACCGGTTACCTTGGGTCCGGACGACTTGGCTGATCACATAGCCTTGCGGGTCCATCACCCCGACCGCTCCGTGCGAATCGGGTGTCGGAGTGTTTAACGGCATGAGTGAACGGTAATCACGGATAACACCACAGACGTTATACCGGTAGCCGCCCTCGTCACCGTTCTTTCCGAAATGGGGGTTGTCGGCCGAAAGGTTATAACGGCGGCAGGTCTCTTCCGTTACCCAAACCATGCCGGGTAGCGGGTCCGACCAGCGTTCTGTCACTTCGAAGCCCAACATCCGGAATGCAGTGCTGTCCACATCCGAGAGGTGGAGCCATGACATTCCCTCTTCGTCCGGCTGGCGTACGCCAGCGTGGCCGCTGACGAAAGGCAGTTTCCGTGCCAACGCCACTTCTGCCACCTGGGGCAATGCCTGCAAACGTTTCTGGAGGATGGCTTGTTTGTCGTAGGTCGGTCCTAAATCCCAGGCCCGTACAAAGACCAGATCGGTATTATAGCCGGTCGGCAGGGTAGCAAGGTAGTGTATTTGGACGGCCATTGTCAGTCCCAACGTAATGAGGAACGTGCTGATCACGTTCTGCACGATGATGAACAGGCGGCTGAACAGTTGCTTGTTCTGCAAGCGGAAGTTCCCCTTTACAATATCTATCGGGCTGTATTTGCGAATGATGAGTGCCGGTACTAATCCTGATATACCGGTGATTCCAACTAATAACAGCAGGGCGTAGGCCACCGTTGCGGGAGAAAGCGACATGGCGATTTGGGTAGAGAGCAAGTATTCGAAATAGGGTTTGGCAATGACGGCGATGAGGCATCCGCCGATGAAGCACCCGGTTGTGAAGATTGCCGACTCGGCGAGGTAGCGCAACACGATTTGCCCGGCAGAATCGCCCATCAACCGTCGAGTCGCCATCTCATGTGCCCGCTTGCCGGTTTGCGACACGGTCAGGTTGATGTAGTTGAAGACGGCTGAAAGGAGCAAGATCATCGCGATGGCCAATAAGATTTGAACCTGTTTCCGTGTCCCGTTGCGGAAAGGAGTGTAATGGTTCAAGGGTGAAAAGTATATTTCGTCCATGCGTGTGAGTGATGAACCCCATGTAAAGTTGTTCGTGCTGTTGTCTTCTTTCCAATAATCCCAATAACTTTTATAGCTGTCGAGCAGTTTTCGGGTGACGATGCCGGGGATTGCATCTTCTGTCAATGTGACAAATGTTTGGGTTGAACCGAAGTTATCCATCCAGGAATAAGTCTTTTCCACCAATCTGATAGGGACCAGGAGGTCAACCGGCTTTAACAGTTCTGTCGGATCGAAAGTCGGGAGAATCCCGACGACCCGTAGCGGTGTCTGGTTCAGGTACATGATTGTGCGTCCGATAGGATCTTCATTGCCGAATACTTTACGGGCGAACGGTTCGGAGATGATGGCCTCGTTTGTTCCGTTCAGTACCTTGTCGCGTTCACATCCGATGAGCGGATAGTCCATCAGCCGGAAGAAGTTGGAATCGACGGCAAGGCTGTTCACCTGGTAGTAGTTGTTGTCTATGGTCAAGTCTGTCAGCTCGTTGTTGATGAGGCGTGTCCATTCTTTTATTTCCGGAATGGAAGGGAATAATTCCGGGGCGGTACCGACCGTCATACCGATGCCATCGCCGTAGCCGATGGCATACAATTGGTGGGAGTATGGCTGTCTGTTACCGATATTGAATTCGGTTTTAGCGTATAACGTTAAGAGGAGTACGACTCCCAATGCGATGGCCAGTCCGAAGAACTGGATAGCCGTGTAGAGCTTGTTGCGGCTGAGAAAAGTGAAGTACGATTTCATCTTTGTTCATTGTTTTATTTGTTGCAAATGTATAAGGTTGCCGGCATTCGGCAATGGATGTAAAGCGCGGTTAGAGCAGTTTGTATGAAAATCATACACCTGTTTGTATGATATTCATACAGCCTTTTTCCGTACCTTTGCCTCTGATAAATGAAGGTAATCTAAACGAATCGGATATGGCGAATTACAGGACGATATTGGTGGTGGATGATAATCCGGCGATTCTTACGGCAGTCAGGATCTGTTTGGCCGGTGAGTTTGATAAAGTATTGACGCTTGTTTCTCCCGACACGCTTCTTACGGTATTGGCACAAGAGGAGGTGGATGTGATTTTGCTCGACATGAACTTCACGCAAGGGGGAAACTCCGGACAAGACGGCTTGCTTTGGCTTCGGGCAATCCATAAGAAACATCCGGCCATTCCGGTGGTGCTGGTGACGGCATACGCTGATATCAAATTGGCGGTGCGCGGGTTGAAGATGGGAGCGGCAGACTTTGTTACCAAGCCTTGGGACAACCAGGAGTTGATCCGTGTCCTGAAAGATGCGATTGATGCCGGCCGGAAAGTGGTTTCGTTGGAACAAGTCGAGGCGGAACATGTGCATAAGGTCGTGGAGCGTTGCCACGGCAACATCAGCCGGGCTGCCGAACTGTTGGGGATTACCCGGCAGACGTTGTATGCTAAAATGAAAAAACTATGATTCTGATAGTCTCTTTTTTGGTGGTCGTTGTTGTCTTCTTCGGATGGTTTTATCGTCATCAGGTGTTGCTGAGAGACCGGGCACATCTGATGCGTGAGGCGATTCGCAACGAAGAGTTCACGTTCCGTCTTCCTGTAAAAGGTCTGTTCTTCGGAGAACGGGCGTTGCAGGAAGCCCTTAACGAAACAGGTAAGGATATAGGCGTGCTGCTTGCCCGCAACGAAGTGGAATCGTGGCAGCGTCTGACTCGTGTGCTTACCCATGAAATCATGAATGCTACGACACCGATTGCCAGCATCAGCCAGGCCTATTTGGATAATCCTGCGATTGCGGGGACAGTTTACGAGGAGGGAGTCCGTGCCATTCATGAGACCAGCCGGGGGCTTGCCTTGTTTGTGGACAGTTACCGGAAACTGGCAGAGTTGCAGGAGCCGGTTCTTGTGGAGATCCCATTGGCCGCTTTCGTGGAAAGAATTCGGACGCTTTATCCGGATTTGGAGTGGCATATTTCCATCCCTTTGGCTGTCACGATGTTTACGGATGAGAATATGTTGCGCCAGGTGTTGATCAATCTGGTCAAGAATGCCTGCGAAGCCGGGGCGACGACTATGGATGTGCGTTGGTATAAGGAGTTGTGGATCAGCAATAACGGTGCGCCTATTCCGGCAGATGTCGAGCGGGAGATTTTTGTTCCGTTCTTTACAACCAAAAAGAATGGTTCGGGTATCGGCTTGTCACTTTCCCGGCAGATGATGGTTCGGCAAGGCCGGGACCTTTGTTTGGCTGAACGGCCTGTGCCCGGTTTCCAGGTGACGTTTATTGTGTCTTAGTTTGAAAAATCGAAGTGTTGTTATTAACATAAACGGCAATAGAAGATAAAAATATAGGATAAACTATTGTATGTCTCCTTATATTTTATACCTTTAGTCCTGACTTAGTAATATCATCCTGTACACCCTGGCTGATTATCCTGTACACCCTGGTCGGCCAGCCTGTACACCTTATTCGATTATCCTGTACAGCCTGGTATTACTGACTAGTAATCAGTGATATAAAAGGTAGTAACCTTTGAAGTAACTAGTAGTAATATTAAATCTAAAAGAAAGGGAACCGCATGGCAGTAAGGTACAAACTCACAAAAATCAATGATAATATTACCGGCAAAGAGCAGGTAAAGTATTCGGTTACCACCGTAAGTTATGGTAATGTCAACCTCGATATGTTGGCAGAACAAATGGCCGATGCCAGTACTTTCACGTATGGGGATGTTAAAGGGATGATCGAAAATCTGACTCTTTTGATATCGGAAGCCTTGAAAGAAGGCAATACGGTGACGATCGACGGTCTGGGCACCTTCTCGGTGACCGCCCAGCCGAATCGCGATGTGGAAGAACCGTCTAAAATTCGCGCTGAATCCATTAAACTGAAGGGGATAGGCTTCAAACCCAGTCCGAAGTTGAAAGATCGGCTGAGCAATATCGAGTTTACGAGGCTGAAATAAGGTTGTACATAAAGTTTCAGGAAAGTATTTGCCATTTGCAATATTGTCCTGCAATATATTGTATAATAGAAATTTAAACCATTGCAAATACCTTTTTTATTTGCAATGGCGTTTGCCATTTGTCATATCATAAGAGGGGTGAAAATAAAATATACTATGTACATTACACAAACAAAGAATGGGGGTAAAACCTTTAAAAATATGGCGTTGCACGTTGTTTTATGCGGTATGCGTAGCGGCGAGTACCGGAAGGTGGTGAATGAATACAGGGAGCTCCTGGCTTGTTCGATGCCTGGTGATAAAAGTATACATGCAACAGATCTTCCGGCGTTGTGTTTTTCCGCATTATTCGGAAAAAGAGATAAAAAGGTCGAGTTCCGGTCGTATAACGGACTGGTTCTGGTGGAGGTCGGAAATCTGGCGAATAAGGAAGAGGTGGCGAGAATAAGAGAATTGGCATCGCAAGCCCCTCAAACACTGGCTGCTTTTACCGGTTCCAGCGGAAAAAGTGTAAAAATATTGGTACCGTTTGTTTTGCCTGACAGAACATTGCCACGGGACAGGGAGCAGGCGGAATTGTTTCATGCGGTAGCCTACCGGCGCGCTGTTGCCTATTATCAGGCTCAGCTGCAATGTGATATAGAGATAAAGACTCCCTCTTTGGAGCGGGGATGCCGCCATTCCTTCGATCCTGATTTATATTATAATTTTTCGGCTGTTGCGTTGGTTCAGGAACAACCGACACAGATGCCGGACGAACCGATATACCGGGAAATCGTATCGAAAGAAGAAGATCCGCTTTTACGTATGATGCCCGGATTCGACCGCAGTCGTATCATTTCCCGTTTTTATAATGCCTGTATGCTGGATGCATTGGAGAAAACGGGAGGTTTGGATGACGGAAAAGAGGTCAGACCTTTCCTGACAAAGCTGGCTGAAAATTGTTTCCAGTCTGGGATACCGGAGGAGGATGCGGTTCGCTGGACAAGGATATACCAGCATCTGGAACTGTTTGAAGAGGAGATCCGGGAGACCATTCATACGGTGTACCAGCTTTCGAAGAATTTTGGAAAGAAACCGGTGATGCCTCCCGAGCAATTATTGTCTGTAAAGACGGATGAGTTTATGAAACGGCGTTATGAGCTTAGGCGGAATATGCTGGCCGGCGAAGTGGAGTTTCGGGCAAGAGGTTCATATTATATCCGTTTTGCTCCTGTGACGGAGACGGTTCTGAACAGTATCGGACTGAATGCACAGGCTGAAGGATTGGCACTTTGGGATCGTGATGTGAAGCGGTATGTGTATTCCGACAGGGTACCGGTTTTCTATCCGTTGGAAGATTATCTGGAACATTTACCGGCATGGGATGGGAAAGACCATATCCGTACGTTGGCCGATACGTTGCCGACAGATAATACTGCCTGGCGCGATTTGTTTTATATCTGGTTCCTGAGCATGGTCGCTCATTGGTACCGGCGGGATCATTTGCATGCCAATAGTTCGTTACCTTTACTGGTCGGCCCTCAGGGATGCGGCAAATCGACCTGGTGTCGGAATCTGCTGCCCCCTTCGCTTCGTATGTATTATACGGATAGCATCGATTTCAGCAATAAGCGGGATGCAGAATTGCTGCTTACCCGCTTTGCGTTGATCAATATCGATGAGTTCGATTCGGTAAGTGCCGCGTATCAGAGTTTTTTGAAGAATGTTCTTCAAAAGCCGGTGGTCAATGCCCGCCAACCTTATAAACGGAGCATTCAGGCGTTGCACCGATATGCTTCTTTCATTGCCACTTGTAATAATTATGACTTGCTGACCGATCCGACCGGTAGCCGCCGTTTTATTTGTATCGGGATAACCGGGACAGCAGATAATTCCGTATCGGTTAATTATGAACAGCTTTATGCGCAGGCAGTCTCGGCTTTAAAGGCAGGCGAACGCTATTGGTTTACGTCCGAAGAAGAATCTTCTACCACCCGCAACAATGATGTGTTCCAGCAGATACCGATAGAGGAACAATTGTTCCTGCAAAACTTCCGTGCACCATTGCCGGGAGAGGAATATGAGGAACTTTTTGCTCTTGAAATACTTCAATATCTGCAAGATGAAAGTGGCATAAGGTTGGGTACTAAACGGTTGACATACTTCGGGCGCTTGCTTCAAAAGAATAAGATCCCGTCGCGCCGTACGATGAGAGGTACGTGTTATTTGGTTGTTAGGAATAAATGATGTATGGCAAATGGCAAACGGCATTGCAAATGAAATCGGTATTTGCAATAGTTTAATTGGTTGTTATACAATGTGCTGTGTGGAAATATTGCAAATGGCAAATAAATTAGTGAAAACTTTTATGTAAGATGAAAAATGAGCAGGATTTTATAGCGCATGTCAAGGTGGAGGATGACGCTTTTCAGATACAAACAGTTAAGGAACATGCTGTCGGTACAGCTGGTTTAAGCGAATCGTTCGCATCTGTTTTCGGTGCTGCGGCCTGGGGAAAGCAGAATGGCTGGTGGCATGATATGGGAAAATATACGAAGGATAGTTTTCAACCTTATATCCGTAGTGCATCCGGTATGACGGCAGAGCAGAAAGTGGTGAATAAACCCGATCATTCCTCAGCCGGAGCTATGCTGGCGAAAGAGAAATTACCGGGTTATTATCAGCCGTTGGCCTATTGTATAGCCGGACATCATTCGGGATTGCTAGACTGGACTTCTTCCGGGGAGGCTAATTTGAGTAAACGTTTGTCTAAAACAGACTGTTACCAGGAGATGTTGAATGATGCGCCGGAAGAGATGCGGGAAGCGGTCGTTTCGCTGAATGCGCCTATGATTAGTGATTTTCAGAAAGAAATGCACCAATGGATTCGCATGTTGTTTTCATGTCTGGTAGATGCCGACTATCTGGATACGGAGCGGTTTATGCAGCCGGAGCAGGCTGTTCGTCGCGGGCAATATGATTCTATGGAACTATTGAAAGATCGGTTTGATACATATATGGAATCGCTCACGGCCGGTGCTCCTGCCTCTTTCATCAATGAGAAGCGCGCTGCTATCTTGTCTCGTTGCCGTGAGATGGCGGAAAAGCTTCCCGGCTTTTTCAGCCTGACAGTGCCGACGGGCGGGGGAAAGACATTGGCTTCGATGGCCTGGGCGCTCCTCCATGCTGTCCGTTATAAAAAAGATAGGATTATCATTGTCATTCCTTATACGAGTATTATTGTACAGACGGCTGCCGTGCTTCGGGATATTTTCGGTGCGGAGAATGTGGTGGAGCATCATAGTAATTTGCAGCCGGATAGTAATGACGAACGGTCTCCTTCCCAGTTGGCAACGGAAAACTGGGATGCTCCGATTATTGTGACTACGAATGTACAGTTCTTCGAGTCGCTGTATGCTTGCCGGACTTCACGGTGCCGGAAGTTACATAATATCTGTAATTCGGTTGTTATTCTGGATGAGGCGCAAATGTTGCCGGTTGAATTTTTGCAGCCGATATTGGATATCTTGCAGAGCCTGCAATCGTCTTTTAAAACCAGTATTTTGTTTACCACAGCTACATTGCCTGTTTTTGCCGGTCGTATCGGAACGGGGCAGAAGGCTTTTAGTGGGCTGAAGAGTCCCGTCACAGAAATTACTTCCATGCATGATCATTTGTTTGAGGCTTTTAAACGGGTAGAATTGCATTGGCCGGAATCGACCACGACTTTCGATGACCTTGCCGACGAACTGTCCGGATATGATTGTGTATTATGTATTGTAAATACCCGAAAAGAGGCGCGGGAGCTTTATCAGCGGATGCCTGAAGGAACTTTGCATCTATCGCGTATGATGTGTTCCGTACATATCATGGAAGTGATAAAATTGATCAAGCAGAAATTGAAGGACAATGAACCGGTTCGTGTGATAAGCACGCAGTTGGTTGAAGCCGGGGTAGATATTGATTTCCCGGTAGTGTACCGTGCATTTGCCGGTCTGGATTCAATCATACAGGCGGCAGGAAGATGTAACCGGGAAGGTAAGTTAAATAAGAAGGGTGAGTTGGGGCAGGTCTTTGTCTTCAAACCGGAGAATAGTACTTTACGTGGTTTGATGGGGAAGGGGGCGGCTGCTTTACGGGAGATGTTGTCTATTTCCGATGGGAGTGACTTGTTTTCCCCGGATTGTATGGCTCAATATTTCCGGTTATTCTATAGCAATTGTAATACCTTTGATAAGGCAGAGATCAAAGACTCTTTATATAAAGGTGCCGGAGAAATGAATTTCCTTTTTGCTACGGCGGCCGATCAATTCCGGTTGATAGACGATAAAGACTCGGTATCCATCTTAGTCGGCTATGGTGATGGCGCAACCTTGTTGGAAGAACTGAAGCGGATTGGTCCGGAATTCTGGTTATTGCGTAAGCTGCAACAGTATAGCGTATCCGTCAGAAAATGGGATTTCGAACAGTTCCGTAAACAGGGCACTGTGGGAGAGTATGCCGGAATATTTATATTGGAGGATGGAAGGTGTTATGATGAACATGCCGGGTTGGTTTTGGATGGCGCTTGGGTGGAGGAGTTGCTGTTGGTGTGATAGGTGTTACAGATTGAGTTGGTTATAATAAGTGCGTGGATTGAAACGTGTCTGAATTGAAATTGCAACAATAACACTACCATCGCATCCTTTACGGGTGCGACGGTTATGTCCGTGTATCAACTCCCGATCAATGTTTGTTTCAATCCACGCATCTCTATAAGATACGACACTTCCCGGGTATCGACCTTAATTCTATAACAGATGTTTCAACCCACGTACCTCTATAAGATACGACAGGAGCCGATTACCATGTATACAGATGGAACAAAGTTTCAACCCACGTACCTCTATAAGATACGACCTTGGCCATTTAAACTGAATCCATCAAATTCGGGTTTCAACCCACGTACCTCTATAAGATACGACTTATGGTCCGTTTGAAAGCTTTAGGGAAAATGGGCGTTTCAACCCACGTACCTCTATAAGATACGACTCAAGTGTTTGGATCGTTGGACGGCATGTTGCAGGTTTCAACCCACGTACCTCTATAAGATACGACGGGCATTCCTCAATTCACTTTCCGAGGAAGATAAGTTTCAACCCACGTACCTCTATAAGATACGACCCAGCCCTTAGGCACATAATCATCCGTATTTTCAGTTTCAACCCACGTACCTCTATAAGATACGACTTAAAGGACAAGATCATGCGTTACAAAGATTTGATGTTTCAACCCACGTACCTCTATAAGATACGACTAAGAAATAATGCTACTATTGGCCGGCTTATAAATGTTTCAACCCACGTACCTCTATAAGATACGACAATAGTATTCTACAGCTTTATCTAGGTCAACAAGTTTCAACCCACGTACCTCTATAAGATACGACTGTTGTCGATATGTTAGAGATTAAACGGACGGAGTTTCAACCCACGTACCTCTATAAGATACGACCGCATTACAAATAACACAAACATTTACAGTTTGTTACCAATATCTTTATGCGATAATAAACTTTTTGGATTCTTTATTGATGAAATAGAGCCAATAGATATGTGCAATAGACTAATAATCAATAAATGCGAAAACCCCGGCTTTTGGGGTAATGCTTAATGTTCGCGAACAGTTATATTATAAGTTCGTCTTCTACATTATAAGATGTGATGACACCTATGTATTCAACCCTTTTAGAATAATTATTTCCCAAGAAATAGAAACGGATACTATCTTTTTTATGATCTATGATATCCGATAGCTTTAATCTTAACTCGGTAAATTGAGCAGGCGAGACAGAGCATTCAAAAACGGAATTCTGGACGCGTTGGCCATAATTCAGGCATTGACGTGCTACCTGACGTAGCCTGCGCTGTCCGTCGGAAGTCATTGTTTCTACGTCATATGTAACTAGAACATACATAAAATCACTTCATTAAAAAGACTGGATAATTATCTAAATCGTTTCTCAAAAAACGAGCTAAAAGCATCGCCTGAATATATGGGATAAGTCCTATTGGTACGGATTCATTTAAGTAAGGGTGGATTATTGTCTCTTTTTTTCTCTTCTGCCAGGAGAGTAAAACTTCTTTTCTGATATCTTCATCCATAACGATCCCGTTATCTCCGTGTTCAACAAAACCTTTACCGGAAATCTGTTTACGATTGATTAAAGATAAGACTAATCTGTCTGCCAGGTAGGCTCGTAACTCTTCCATCATATCCAACGCTAAACTAGCTCTTCCCGGGCGATCGGTATGTAAAAAGCCTACGTACGGATCAAGTCCTACTGTTTCCAATGCAGACTGTACCTCATGATTCAGCAAGGTATAAACAAATGACAACAGGGCATTTACTTTGTCTTTGGGCGGTCTTCTGTTCCTTCCGTTAAACGGAAAATCCTCACATTGCGATATGATCATCTGGTTAAATACAGAGAAATAAGTTGTAGCGGCTTCTCCCTCTATACCTCTTAATGTATCGGAAGACTCAGTAACTAAAGCCTGATTCTTTGATCTCTTTAATTTTTCAGATACGGATAAAAACAAGGAAAGCTGTTCGTCGGAAGAAATATGATCTCTTTTGAAACGGTCGATAACCGTCCGGGAATTTGCTATCTTTCCGGCTATAAACAGACGGCTGATCTCCAGCGATTTATTTGCATCGTCGGCAATCCTGTATTGTGTTCTTCGCAAAAGAACATTCCCTTTTGTCGGACCGGATACTCTACCCTGAAACTGTCCGTTGGCACTTAAAAAACATAATCCTACATTTCTTTCGGCACACATCTTCATTAATGCCGGGGAAGCACCCATATATCCGAATGTGACAATACCTTCTATATTCAAAATCGGAATTCTGAATATATCTTTTTCCTTAACCCTGATTACTACGTTTTCTCCATCTTTAGTTAAATAGGCTTCAGGAGTAGTTACATATAATGTGTTCAATAATTTTCTCATATTTTAATCATATAACTGGGACAGGTAAGTATTCACTTTCAGTGTTTTTGTCATTACTTTAGGCATGCATACGTCACATAATGAACATGACTTGCAATGCGCTTTGTATATTGCCGGCGGAAGGACTTTTTGTTCGTATAACCGGTGCATTTGGGCACATTTATTTTCAACCAGTTTCCGCAATTCTCCGGTAAACGGAACCTCTTCCCGGTGGCGGGTTTCCCCATAATACAAAAATCCTTTTTCTATGCTGACGTTATACATCTCTTCCAAGCAAACCGCTTGTGCGCATAGCTGAACTTCATCTATCTGATCTTTTTTAGGTTTGCCCCGTTTGTATTCGACCGGGATTAATTGCCAGAATCCCGGATATTTAGGATGTTGTATTGCATTTTGTCCGGAGGAGGAAGCAACCATCTCTACTACATCAGAGATTCCATAAAGTCCCAGCCGTCTGGAGACAAGCGTAACAGACCTTAATGTAACTATGCCTTTATTACGGTTCATCAAGGTTGGATCATCTACTTTTTGATGCATCCAGTTTCCTTCAATAGTGAGGTTGTTTTCCGCCCACTGTTGTTCGATATGTATAAGGGCCCATTGACGTTCACAGAAAGTTATATGCTGGATTCCGGAAAGCATCAACAGGTCCTCATCTCCGTATTCTATCATATCATGTCCAGTACTTCTACACCTTCCGGTAGTTTATCCTTGTCGATGGTAACAATATAATCGTCAAACGAACGGGGTGGGCGTTGGGCATCCTTAAGTTGAACCTTCACTAAACCGAATAAAGAATGGGCTGAAGCATTACCTAATGCTGTGCTGTGTTTGAACACGATCAATTTGCGGGCATTCATCATTCCCCTGGCTGCTGAATGGTCGTGGTCGAACATGTTTTTCAGTGAATCCCAGAATAAGTTCAGATCCTCTTCATTGAATCCGGTCTGTACGGCTAAATGAGCGGAAATAAATCCGTTAGCTTTATACAATCCGTAAGGAACAGTGAATTTACGTCCCATAGTACGGTTATCTCCACTCTGTTTTTTAGCTTCATCTTCCGTTGCCACAGCCATACGGGTTATACTATGTTCGGCAGTAACAATCGGACTGATGGAACGGGCAAAAGTAAATTGGATAGGGCCACGGACCTGTCCTGCATTTTCACCAGTACTTAGTACGGCTCCAAATGTCCTTATGTCATAAAAGTTTCTGCACATCCATTGTCGGGCAGCCTCTGTTTTATCACCTTTCTCTTTTATATCTTTAACCCCTTCCTGTTTATGAGCTTCAGTGATCAGATTATTCAATACCGCTTTCTCTTTAATGAATATATCATACGGTCTTTCTCCTCCTTTTACTATTTGGACAAAGTTCCGGACTTTACGTTTCAGACAGACATCGGAAACCAGGCCTTCCCCTGTTTCCGGATCAACTCTGGGTAAGTTTCCGGCATCGGGATCACCATTCGGATTACCATCCTGTACATCAAATAAATAAATGAAGTCGTAACGATTGTTTATTGCTGTTTCCATATTTGTATAGTATTAATTTTTTTCTTTATCTGTTGTTGTTTTATATAAATCTTCTCTTTGATGGTAATAACCGATTGCGAAACGCGACTGGTCGTCCATCGATAAATATTTAGGTAACCCGTTACTATCCAGATCAGTGATAACACTTTGCAATAACTTTTCATAATAAACAGATTTCCCTGTATCAAATTTTGCAAGATGATGTCTGGATAGAGACAACAAGCGGCCGAATACAGTTGTCGGGGTTGTCGATGCTGCACCGTAGTAGCGTTCTTTAATCGTAGAATTAGCTCCCGGGATAGCATCACTCTGGATCTTTTCAAGGATAGCAAACAAGCGGCCACATAAGTACGCCTGGTTTTTATTTTCTAAATCTAGTGCCATTTGAATTTCTTTAGGTGGATTATTATGATTTCTGAATTTTCTATTTAAGTAGGCTTTGAGTATAGCGGCTCTTATCGACGTTATATTCCGGTCTGCTTTGATTCGTATCAGACATTGCATCTGCAATGTGGTTGGGTATGGCTGGTTGTCCCATATACTTTGGCTTAAATCGCTGGCTAAGCTGGGCGGCAGATTTTCCATTTTATTTAAGGATGCAACCTGGGTCAGTAAATTGAATAGAGAAAAATAGACTCTTTGATTCTTGCTTTTAATGATTTCCAGGTCCTTAAAATGTTGTCTGATATGGCTGGCAAATTCACCTACTGTTCCTTGTCGCCAGAATCTTATGGAAATACGGGCGGCATTAGGAGCTAAGCCTAAAATGTAAAAGGGTGTTTCATCCTCATCATTCAATACTCCGGAAGAAAGGGATTGAAGAAAGTCTCTGATAACTTCCGTATTTTTATCCGGATTATCTTTTGAAGGAGGTGCAAACATGAAACTGACACATTGCTCCAGTTTTGTCGGTTTCTGCGACCAGAAAACAACGGATGTGTCGTGTAAATGATATTTGTTGGAGGAGTCTTTTCCTAATAACGTATTTAATGCCGTGGTATAAGCAGCTTCAGCCTCTTTTGAAATAGGCGCGTTCATACCTTGTTCTTTATAATATGAATCGTAACCTGATTTCTTCTGAAAGCCGACCAGCTTTGCTCCGCTTTTGCCTCCGGGTATGGTAATGGCGCTATTGAGTATAGCTATCGGAGCCTTTTTTCCGGTAATAAGGCATATTCCTATCGGCTCATCCTTCTCCGAACAATCTTCAGTCGATGATGTTACATCCGGATTTTCGGCTACGATAGTATTTTGTCCGGCTATTTTAAAGGATATGTTTGTCCCGTCTTTTTTGATGCATTCTTCCCATAACGGGTCCGTTTTTATATGTTGAAGATTCTCCGGGTTATCGTAAAATCCGGCTACAGCCTGAATGTCTTCATTGGAAGGATGTATTTCAGCAAGCCGCCTGACTTCCTGAACAAAGGATTTATGTTGTTTAGCGGCATCATCCAGTGCTTTTGGCATTCCTTTATCATCCGTATTTTTAGGTTGGGCTAATACATATCCGAAATGGTCCCAAAATACATTTGCAGTTTGCCAACTGTTGCTGCCAGTACGCCCTTTACTTTTAACAACCAGATATTTTTTTGCTCGTTTTTGTTTTCCTACCCCCTCGGTGGTGTCCTGTAGTTCCAAAAACTTTCCTTTTTTATCTATCAGAATAAGATAAGGAATTTCTTTCCATTCTAATCCGCGGGGAGCGATGGTGCTCTCCGGATCAGCGGCTTTACGCTGGTAGTATTCGTATAATGCTTGCAGAATCATCGGCGTACCTCCTCACTGTTAATGGATGGAACAACCAAGACTCCTTGTTTCATTATTGCACGGAAGAACATTGGTTTCGGATCTTTTTCGTTTGTGAAATCCATATCATATAGCATATATCCTAAATCGCGGTCTTCGGGGATTCCGTTTCCTTTTACCGGATTTTCGATGTATGTGAAATCAGCGGAGAACTCACGGCAACCTAAATAGGGTTGATTGAAACATTGTCCTTTTTTAGCTCTGCGCTCGAACATTGCATTATATTTACCTGGATTTTCGTCAGAAGACCCAGCTGTCGCTTTCGACATATCTTCTTCTGTTCTATTCCTTATAGGTATAAATTCCAGTTCCGCGAAAATCCTGTAACAAACATCTTTCAGTAATAAACTGGATTTTTGTTGCCGGTTATCTTCAATGAATAACCCGGATGCACGAGGACTCATCAGGTTCCCGACCTCATTCCTTTTAAAGGAAAACCATTTAATGGGATTTAAAACTTCTATCCGGGTTATGTTCCATCGTATAGCAGGTTTCCAAAAGATAGCTTCAAAGATAGCACGTGCAGCAGAGGGAGTTATCACATCATAGCTGACTCTTTCGACTTTCATTTCAGGTCTGGTAAAACAGGCCATGCTTCCTTTAACCTCAAGACAGTATTCTTTATTCGTGTATACCATAAGTTTAGGTTAACAAATTGTGAATAATAATATAGGTGTCCACATTTTGAGAAATATACTTTCTCTGTTATTCCTATTTCACAAAGTTATGTTTTATTTTTTAATGAACTAAGCTTTCATGCTTTAATTTACAATGGAAGGCAAATTAATTTGATTTAGTAGAGGTAAATGACATAAGAACAGTCTATTGATGAATAATGACATTTTCTTTTTGTGGTCGTTTGTATTTTGTTTATAATTATACTTAGTATAGTAATTCTTAGTAATGAAACGAACTCACTAAGTAGATTGAAACGATGATGATTTGAACGCTCTGAAAAAGGAACGTGTCGCATCCGTAAAGGATGCGACCAAGTTTACACATGGTCAGGCATGGGTTAAAAGTTTCAATCCACGCACCCGTAAAGGATGCGACTTGTCGGCAACATTAACCACATCCTTTCAATAACTGTTTCAATCCACGCACCCGTAAAGGATGCGACAAAGGACAAGATCATGCGTTACAAAGATTTGATGTTTCAATCCACGCACCCGTAAAGGATGCGACTAGGATACCCCCTTCCTCTATGGCTGCTAAAATAGTTTCAATCCACGCACCCGTAAAGGATGCGACTTCAAACTCCATTTGCATAAAATCCTCATACACAGGTTTCAATCCACGCACCCGTAAAGGATGCGACGTAGACAAAATAAAAGCCGTAAATCGTAAAAAGTTTCAATCCACGCACCCGTAAAGGATGCGACCTTGATAAGATCAGACTTGATCCTGTTATCCACCGGTTTCAATCCACGCACCCGTAAAGGATGCGACCCGTCCCACCTATTATGATACCGCTAAAGATCGATGTTTCAATCCACGCACCCGTAAAGGATGCGACTTCAGGAGCTATTAAGGCTAAGGTTATAGTCTTATGGTTTCAATCCACGCACCCGTAAAGGATGCGACTACGAGCTAGCATATATACTATGTATGATAACCAGTTTCAATCCACGCACCCGTAAAGGATGCGACCATGTGACCATTTGCCAGATCCATCGGTAACAACGTTTCAATCCACGCACCCGTAAAGGATGCGACTGGTTATTGCCGATGTATATCATGTGGCAAAATAGTTTCAATCCACGCACCCGTAAAGGATGCGACTGGGGGGCTTTTATTTTACTTCCCAGCCCCAGAGGTTTCAATCCACGCACCCGTAAAGGATGCGACCTCCCATGTTAAGAAGGATATAGGAGATAAAATAGTTTCAATCCACGCACCCGTAAAGGATGCGACATATCCCAGTCACCGAGTTCCCACTGTTTTTCTGTTTCAATCCACGCACCCGTAAAGGATGCGACTGTCGAAGCTATTAACGAGATGGCAGATTATGATGTTTCAATCCACGCACCCGTAAAGGATGCGACTCTTTCTTGCCAATTCAGTCATAGGGACACTCTCTGTTTCAATCCACGCACCCGTAAAGGATGCGACTTTTGGGTTTGGCTGTTAGAGTAAATTTAAGCTGTTTCAATCCACGCACCCGTAAAGGATGCGACTTATTTTACTTCCCAGCCCCAGAGGATGGCTTATGTTTCAATCCACGCACCCGTAAAGGATGCGACAGCTTTTGCTAGTAAGTTTCCTAAACTATCAATTTGTTTCAATCCACGCACCCGTAAAGGATGCGACTTGTCCGAATGGATACAAGTATCGTATCGATGTTAGTTTCAATCCACGCACCCGTAAAGGATGCGACTCTGCCCTTTTACGATCAAAGGTGTTATATGTATTGTTTCAATCCACGCACCCGTAAAGGATGCGACCTACAGCAATTAAGCCATCCCGATCCTCCCGGAGTTTCAATCCACGCACCCGTAAAGGATGCGACCTCATTTCTTCGATGTCGTAGTTTATCTCAGAGGTTTCAATCCACGCACCCGTAAAGGATGCGACCTACCGCAGAATTAAATTTAGATTGTCTTCTTCCTGTTTCAATCCACGCACCCGTAAAGGATGCGACATTTTATCGAGGCTTTTGGCATGGGAAACACCCGGTTTCAATCCACGCACCCGTAAAGGATGCGACATTTTATCTCAACATACAAGGATAATCCTTTTCTGTTTCAATCCACGCACCCGTAAAGGATGCGACAACTACAGCAATTAAGCCATCCCGATCCTCCCGGAGTTTCAATCCACGCACCCGTAAAGGATGCGACTATCGCCCGGTTTCTGACGCTGGAATCGTTAACTTGTTTCAATCCACGCACCCGTAAAGGATGCGACTCCATGTTTATGGAAAGCTTTATTGATAACATTTTCAGCATATAATTTTGCGAATAATAAAGTGTACAAATAATAGGTATTTGTATAGTTATTAATAATATTGTAAATATCAGAATAACAGGGAGTGCGAACATCCTGTGTTTTTACAACCACTTTGGGTTCGCGTTTTATCTGTTATTGAAACATTGTTGCGTTATAATGTTATATATAAAGTAATCCGTAACTTTGCTTACAAATTTAAGAATAAGCTTTTGGTATATACAATAACATGAACAAAAAAATTCTTCAATTAGCAATACCTTCTATTGTTTCGAATATAACCGTGCCTTTATTGGGACTGATTGATGTCGCTATTGTCGGTCATTTAGGATCGGCGGCTTATATCGGGGCGATTGCCGTAGGAGGGATGCTATTCAATATTATTTACTGGCTGTTTGGTTTTTTGCGGATGGGGACGAGTGGTATGACTTCGCAGGCTTTTGGACAGCGTGACCTGAAAGAGGTGACACGTGTTTTGTTACGGGCAGTGGGAGTGGGGTTGTTTATCGCTTTATGTCTGTTGCTGCTTCAATATCCGATCCGGAAAATAGCTTTTCTTTTGATAGATGCTACTCCGGAGGTGCGCGAACTGGCTACGGTTTATTTCAATATTTGTGTATGGGGAGCACCTGCCGTATTGGGACTTTATGGTTTTGCAGGGTGGTTTATCGGCATGCAAAATTCACGTTTCCCGATGTTTATAGCGATTACACAGAATGTGGTGAATATTGTTGCCAGCCTTTCTTTCGTGTATTTGCTGGATATGAAGATAGAAGGAGTGGCGTTGGGAACGTTGATTGCTCAGTATGCCGGATTTTTTATGGCTTCGTTGCTTTGGCTTCGTTATTATGGGCGGTTGAAGATTGCTTTTCGTTGGCGGGAGATAATCGGCAAGACAGCTATGAAGCGTTTCTTTCAGGTGAATAGCGATATCTTTTTCCGTACATTATGTTTGGTGGCTGTTACTACCTTTTTTACATCGACAGGTGCACGGCAGGGAGATGTCGTATTGGCTGTTAATACGTTGTTGATGCAGCTGTTTACACTATTTTCCTATATAATGGACGGCTTTGCCTATGCCGGTGAAGCGATGACCGGACGTTATATCGGCGCACGAAACAATACTGGATTACAAAGGATGATTCGTTTGCTATTCCGTTGGGGATGGGGATTGTCGTTGTCTTTTACGATTCTATATATGATAGGTGGACAAGATTTTCTGGGATTGCTGACGAATGATACAACAGTCATTAATGCTGCCGGAAGTTATTATTATTGGGTTTTGGCTATTCCCTTGGCTGGCTTTGCCGCTTTCCTTTGGGACGGTATCCTGATTGGTGCAACAGCTACCCGGTTGATGCTTTATTCGATGCTGGTGGCTTCGGGACTGTTTTTTGTGGTCTATTATCTCTTTTACGGTGTGATGGGAAACCATGCCTTATGGATGGCATTCCTGATCTATTTATCATTAAGAGGGATTATGCAATGGATATTATGGCATTCTTCTCATCGGTAATATCTGAAAAAAGCCGGATATCAGAATAAAGATGATATCCGGCTTTTTTATGAAGAGACAATACTTATTATTGTCTGTAGTTTACTAATTCGTCAGCGTTGAACTTTTCGATGAAGCTGTTGTGTTTTTCTACTTCGGCTTCTGTATAGTTCAAGTATACTACGGCTGATTTACTGAATAATTCAGGTGCTTTTGTTGCATCCTGGATCAACAGGTGAGCCATGACGCAGTCGGCAGCCATTTCATAAAGGCGGCGGGCAACGAAGTCCAGTAATTCCTGATTTTGCGCTTCCTTCACTTTGTTCATGCATGCTTCGAGCTTGTTGGCCATTTCTACCAGTCGTGCTTTCAGCGGTTCCATTTCCGCAGAACATGGGATTGTTTCGAATTCGCGGATGGTTGCCAGATAAGAACCGTTTGTTACATAACGGATAGCGGCAACAGTCTGCAACTGTGTCGTACCTTCGTAGATTGAAGTGATACGGGCATCACGATAAATACGCTGGCAAGCATATTCCAACATGAAACCTGATCCGCCGTGAATCTGGATACAGTCGTACGCATTCTGGTTGGCGTATTCAGAGTTCATACCTTTTGCCAACGGGGTGAATGAATCAGCCAGTTTTGCATATTTCTTCTGTTCCTGACGTTCTTCCGGAGTCAGTTTGCGTTCGTGTGAAATATCATCCAGCGCTTTGTAGATATCCACATAGCGTGAAGTCTGATACAACAGTGCACGACCGGCATCCAGCTTCGCTTTCATGATAGACAGCATATCGTAAACTGCCGGGAAGTCGATGATCGCTTTGCCGAACTGTTTACGTTCTTTGGCATAAGCCATTCCTTCATTGTAGGCAGCCTGGCTCAAACCGACAGATTGTGCAGCGATACCCAGGCGGGCACCGTTCATCAACGCCATTACATATTTGATCAAGCCTAATTTGCGATCGCCGCAAAGTTCTGCTTTTGCATTCTTGTAAACCAATTCGCAAGTAGGAGAGCCGTGGATACCCAACTTGTTTTCAATGCGGCGAACGTCTACACCACCCTGCTTCTTGTCGTAGATGAACATAGACAAACCACGTCCGTCTTTCGTTCCTTCTTCCGAACGGGCCAGTACCAGGTGAAGGTCTGCATCACCATTGGTGATAAATCGTTTTACACCATTCAGGCGCCAGCAGTTTTCTTTTTCGTCGAAGGTAGCTTTCAGCATGACGGATTGTAAATCAGAACCGGCATCCGGCTCGGTCAGGTCCATAGACATGGTTTCTCCGGCGCAGATACGCGGGATGAAACGGTTATGCTGGTCTTCGTTTCCGAATTCATATAATGTTTCGATACAATCCTGTAGAGACCAGATGTTTCCGAATCCGGCATCGGCGGCGGCAACGATTTCGGCGCACATGGTGTACGGAGTGATCGGGAAGTTCAAACCACCGAAACGACGCGGCATGGTCATTCCGTTCAGGCCGGCTTTCACCATGGCATCCAGGTTCTGTTTTGTTCCGGAAGCATATTCCACACGTCCGTTAGCGCAGTGAGGACCTTCTTCATCAACACCTTCGGCGTTGGGGGCAATGATCTCTCCGGTGATTTCCCCGGTGATTTCAAGCACTTTATCGAATGAATCCATTGCATCGGCATAATCCTGCGGTGCGTAATCGAACTCTTCTTTATCTCTGTAATTGCGTTCTTTCAGTTCGCAAATACGTTCCATCATCGGATTGTTCAAGTGATACTTGAGTTCCGGTATGTCTGTATAATAATTTGCCATCTCTTTACTTGCTGTTCTGTTTGTAATATTTAATCATCTTCGGGATCACTTCTTCGACTGTGCCGTTGATAACATAGTCGGCGATCGTGTTGATCGGAGCGTTCTCGTCGTTGTTGATAGAGATGATGATACCTGCATCCTGCATACCTGCAATGTGCTGTATCTGTCCGGAGATACCGCAAGCGATATATAATTTCGGACGAACTGTTACACCTGTCTGGCCGATCTGACGGTCGTGATCGCAGAAACCGGCATCGACGGCTGCACGGCTGGCACCTACTTCAGCGTGAAGTTCTTTAGCCAGTTCGAACAATTTGTCGAATCCTTCCCTCGAACCCATTCCGTAACCGCCGGCTATGACGATCGGAGAGCCTTTCAGGTTGTGTTTTGCCTTTTCTACGTGACGGTCGATCACCTTTACTACATAATCCGTTTCCGGAACAAATTTAGCTACGTCGTGCCGGATCACTTCGCCTTTATAATTTGCGTCCAGAATCTCTTTTTTCATCACACCTTCGCGAACGGTTGCCATCTGGGGACGGTGTTCGGGGTTGATGATGGTGGCAACGATATTACCGCCAAATGCCGGACGGATCTGGTACAGCAGATTTTCGTAAGTGATACCTGCTCTTTTATCTTCGTGAGGACCGATTTCCAATGAAGTACAGTCGGCAGTCAGACCACTGGTCAGTGCGGATGATACACGCGGACCGAGGTCGCGGCCAATAACAGTAGCGCCCATCAGGCAGATCTGGGGTTTTTCTTCCTTGAACAGGTTGATCAGTACGGAAGAGTGGGGCAGGGATGTGTAAGGGAACAAGCCCGGTGCATCGAACACATGCAGTTTGTCGACACCGTAAGGCAACACCTGGCTTTCTACGCCTTCGAGGCCGCTACCGGCAACAATTGCTTCCAGCTGGCAACCTAACTGATTCGCTAACTTGCGACCTTTGGTCAGAAGTTCGAGACTTACATCGGCAACGGTTGTGCCTTCAATCTCACAATATACAAATACGTTATTCATAATCTTATCCGATGGTATGGTTAGCTAACAGTTCAACAATCATATCTTCTATATCTTTGTCCGAGCCGGTCAGTGTTTTACTTTCCTTTGCCTGGAACACGATATTTTGTATAGTCTTTACTTTTGTCGGCGAGCCGGATAATCCGCATTGAGACAGGTCGCCGTTCACATCAGCCACACTCCATTCGGGGATGTTCAGATACGGGCGTGTTTCGTATAGTTCAGGATACTGAATAGCTTGCGGGCCATTGGGGTGGCAGGCTGTCGGTTGAGCCGCTTTTTCCTGTGCTCCCATGGCACGTTTGTATTTCTGTACCAGTTTGGCGTTACGCGGACGACAGGGAGCTGCCGAGCCGTTTACTGTGATTACGATAGGCAGCGGGCCTTCTACGGTTTCCACGCCTCCGTCGATATGACGTTTTACGGTGATACGGCGTGCTGCTTCATCCACGTTCAGGATTTCTTCAGCATAGGTGATTTGTGTCAATCCCAGCTTTTCAGCTACCTGGGGACCTACCTGTGCAGTATCTCCGTCGATAGCCTGACGGCCACCGATGATAATATCGTACTCGTTAATTTTTTTGATAGCCGTAGCCAGGGCGTATGATGTTGCCAGTGTATCGGCTCCTGCAAAGGCACGGTCGGTTAACAAAAAGCCGCCGTCTGCTCCGCGGTATAAACCTTCACGGATGATTTCGGCGGCACGTCCCGGTCCCATAGTCAGTAATGTAACAGTCGATCCGGGGTAGGCATCTTTCAGGCGCAGTGCCTGCTCCAATGCGTTCAGGTCTTCCGGGTTAAAGATGGCAGGAAGGGCGGCACGGTTTACCGTTCCGTCTTCTTTCATCGCATCCTTTCCCACGTTGCGTGTGTCCGGAACCTGTTTCGCTAAAACAATAATTCTTAAACTCATATTAATAGGAATATTAGATTTCTATTGTCTGAAAATTAATTGGTAATTAGTAAAAAAATTACCGATTGCAAAAGTAGTCAAACATTCTTTATCTCAAAGAACTTTAACCTGAAATCTGCACACTTTAGGGTTTTTTGAGCACCCAGACTGCACCTTTGTTGTTTTTGACATAAGCTGTTCATTCGCTATTTTAAGGGAAAAGTTCAATAGTTATGTAATATCCGATTTTTACAAATATTTAAAATGTAAGTTTAAAGAAGGATGAGGTATGGCAAATCGAAAGATTGTACATCTAATCGAAAGATTGTGCAAATAATCAAATGCCGGTTACATATATATAATATGATGAAAGAACTTGATGTTTAATTGATTTTTTTGATGTGTGCTAAAGTTTTAGTTTTTTATATTTAGATAATTTCGGGAGAAACTATCATACCTGTATGGAAGATTATATAACCATATTTTTTCATCTGAGTTACTGTAGTCTTAGCAGAACTATGGTATTGTTTTAGGTTATTTAATTAACAATGCAAAAATACAGAGCTTTCTAAGAATAGAAAATAGACTTTCATTCTTTGATAATGGATTATCTTTCGAAACAGCTGATAAAGTACAAATAAATATAAACTTTCAAAATCTGTATTTCAAAATATTTAATTTGAGATTGTAATGTTTATTCAGTTGTTTGATGTGTTTATTTTCAAAGAATGAGTTGAGATATCCAATCTGAGTTTTATTGTCATAATATACGACTTCTATTGAATAAACTTCCAGAATATGTAGATGGATACCATAGTTCTGCTAAGACTATTGCTTTTTTAGGTTGTAGGATTTACAATATTTAATACAAACCAGAAAGATTAGTCTTTCACAATTTGAGCTATTATGCAAAACAAATTAAAAGGATGGATCGTACCCAATAGTGTGACGAAAGATCCTAATGACAAGATTTTGATTCTTGATGCTGCCGGAAATGTTGGTCTTGAACAGGTGTACAAAGAAATGCGGGAAGAGGATACCGGTTTAAGACAAGAAACACTGGTACACGTTGTTAGCCTTTACGAACGTATCATAGCCCGTTTTCTGATGAATGGTTACAATGTGAATACCGGATTGTTTTATGCGGTTCCACGTTTTACAGGTCTGATAGAAGGAGGACGTTGGAATCCTGAAAAGAACAGTATTTATGTATCCTTCAATCAGGATAAAGTATTGCGGGAAGAAATTGCCAAAACCCAGGTGGTTATACAAGGTGAGAAAAATGATGTCATGTATATCCTGGAAACAGAAGACAAGAAAACCAAATTGAAAGATGGTAGTATGACTCCCGGACGGAATTTTGTGATTCGCGGTGCATATTTGAAGGTTGTAGGTGATGATGCTTCTGTGGGTATCGTTATTCGTAATAAGGAGAACGATACTGTGACAAAAGTGACTGAGGATATGTTTGCTACTAATAACCCTTCGGAGCTGATCTTTTTAGTCCCTACTGAACTGACCGACGGCGAATATGAACTGACCGTAACCACACAATATACAAAAGGTACAGGAATAACCTTGAAAACCCCTCGTTCTGTCTCGATTCCGGTACATGTAGGAACGGGAGGAGGAAGCGACCGTCCGGAGATTGAATAATTTTATCGCAATAGAATATTTTACTGTCTTTTATCTGGAGATACCGTTATCGCCATGCCGGAGACAGTATTGCCTCCATACAGGAGATAGTACTGTCTCTTCACGGAAGTAAGACTTAGAGAAAGAGAAGATAACCTAATTTATATTTATCCTAAAAATTATACATTATGAAGCAAAAAGTACTCTTAGGACTTTTTGTCTCCCTGCCATTTGTTTGTACAATTCCGGTATTTGCTGCCGGAAATATACCTGCAACAGAGAAGAGAGACATTCAAATTAGTCGCTATGATGAGGAAAGAAACAGGATGGAACCGTTAGTCGGCCTTGTTTTACAGAACTCGAAAAAAGTAAAAGGTAAGATTTCTGACACCGGTGGTGATCCGCTACCTGGTGCTACTGTGCAAATCAAAGGAAGTACGAAAGGTGTGATTGCTGACGTAGATGGAAATTTCGAGTTCGATGGAGTTAATACCAATGCGGTACTGGTTGTTTCCTTCATTGGTATGGAAACGAAAGAATTGACTTATAAGGGAGAGGGGTTCCTGAATATCGTGATGGAGCCGAAAGCAGATGAGTTGGAAGAAGTAACGGTTGTTGCTTTTGCCAAGCAGAAAAAAGAAAGCGTGGTTTCTGCTATCACAACAGTAAAACCGGCAGAACTGAAAATTCCGAGTAGTAACTTGACCACAGCCTTTGCTGGTCGTGTAGCAGGTTTGATTTCTTATCAGACAAGTGGTGAACCGGGGCAGGATAATGCCAACTTCTTTATTCGCGGTATCACGACTTTTGGAGCAGATGCGAAAAAAGATCCTTTGATTCTGATTGACGGAATCGAATTGAGTACCGATGACCTGGCTCGTTTGAACACCGATGACATCGCCAGCTTTACAATCATGAAAGATGCAACGGCTACAGCATTGTATGGTGCGCGTGGTGCAAATGGTGTTATCTCCGTAACAACAAAAGAAGGACGTGAAGGTAAGGTCGCAGTGAATGTCCGTATTGAAAATTCATTTTCTACTCCTACCAGCCGGGTCGATCAAGCGGATCCGGTTACCTACATGCGGATGCAGAATGAGGCAATTAAAACACGTGATCCGTTGGGGTTAGCTTTATATTCTCAGGAAAAGATAACCATGACTGAACGTGGGTTATATCCGGATATTTTCCCTTCGACAGACTGGTATAGCACCATGTTCAAAGATTTGACTATGAATCAGCGTGCAAATATCAGTGTGAGTGGTGGCGGTACGGTTGCTCGTTATTATGTGGCGGCCAATATGACACGAGATAATGGAAATGTGAAGGTTGATAAACGTAATAATTTCAACTCGAATATCAATTTGATGAAATATACAATTCGCTCAAATGTGAATGTGAACTTGACTAAAACGACAGAACTGGTTTTGCGAATGAGTGCTGCGTTTGATGATTATTCAGGGCCTATTGGCGGTGGTAGTGGTATGTATACTCATGTGATGCAGGCTAATCCTGTTTTGTTTAAACCATATTATGAACCGGATGAAAAATATGCCCATGCTAATCATATTTTATTTGGTAATTATGGAAGTGCTAACTATGTTAATCCTTATGCGCAGGCTTTAAGAGGTTATAATGAGTACAGTAAGAATACGATGCTGACACAATTTGTGTTGAATCAGGATTTGAAAATGATAACAGAGGGTTTGACGGCTAGTGTGCTTGTCAATATGGATCGTTATTCAGAATATTCTGTAAATCGTGCATATAAACCATTTTATTATAGCATAGGATCTTATGATTTGCAGGCAAATTCTTATAAGTTGAATCGTTTAAATCCTAACGATGGTACGGAATGGATTAATTACGAACCAGGGCAGCGCTATATAAACAGTAGTATCTATTTGGAAGGAAAAGCAGAATATACCCGTTTATTTAATGATAAACATAATGTGAATGCTCTGTTGGTTTATACGATGCGCAATCAGAAATCCGGTATTGCGGATAATCTTCAATTGTCATTACCTTATAGAAATATAGGTTTAGCCGGTCGTTTGGCTTATAACTTCGATTCTCGTTATTTCGGAGAGTTTACTTTTGGTTATAATGGTTCCGAACGATTCTCAGAAAATAACCGTTGGGGCTTTTTCCCATCAGGGGCATTGGGATGGATGGTCTCTAATGAAGCGTTTTTTGAACCGTTAAAGGATGTATTTTCTCAATTTAAATTTAAGGGTTCTTATGGTATGTCCGGTCAGGATCAGATAGGAAGTGGGAATGATCGTTTTTATTACTTGTCGGATGTAAATATGAATGCAGACCGTAAAGTTAACTGGGGTACACAGATGAATTATAATCCCGGTGCTATTAGCTTCAATCGTTATGCCAACGATCAGATCGGTTGGGAGACTTCTTATAAAATGAATGTCGGATTAGAGGCTACGACAACTTTCGGTTTATCTGCTAATGTGGAGTATTTTACGGAACGTCGTGAGAATATATTGTTGGATCGTGTGATTCCTGCTACAATGGGTATCCTTCCGGCTGTAAAGGCAAACCTGGGAAAGGCAAAAGGGCATGGTGTCGATATGGAATTGAATTATGAGAAGAGTTTCAACAAAGACTGGTGGATGACAGGACGCGGTACTTTTACCTATGCCACGAGTGAAGCGGTAGAGTGGGAAGAACCGGATTATAGCTCTACTCCCTGGTTGTCAAAGATCGGAAAGTCTTTAGGACAAGAGTGGGGATATATTGCAGAACGATTGTTTATTGACGATGAGGAAGTAAAAAACTCTCCGACACAGTTCGGTAACTATATGGCGGGAGATATCAAATATCGTGATGTGAATGGAGATGGAAAAATTTCAGAGTTGGATAAGGTTCCCATCGGTTATCCTACGACACCGGAGATCAATTATGGCTTTGGACTTTCTGTCGGTTATAAAGGACTGGATGCCTCTTTCTTTTTTCAAGGATCAGCCCGTCAGTCTTTCTGGCTTGACCAAAAGAAAATCACTCCGTTTATGGACGCTAATTCCGGTCAAAGTGATGACGATGGTTTGAAAGGTGAAAACCAGGTTTTGCAAGTAATTGCCGATAGTTATTGGTCGGAAAGTAACCGTAATCCGTATGCATTCTGGCCCAGATTGTCGAATCAGTCTGTTGAAAACAACAACCAAAAGAGTACGTGGTTTATGCAGGATGCGACATTCCTTCGTTTGAAATCTGTAGAAGTAGGTTATACTGTACCACAGATGTTAACAAAGAAAGTTAAGGTACAAAACTTACGTGTGTACGTAAGTGGAACAAACTTATTATGCTGGAGTAAATTCAAACTGTGGGATCCGGAAATGGCAGGAAACGGTTTGGGATATCCGATACAACGCGTCATTAATGTAGGTATTAATTTAGGATTCTAAAACAAGAAAAATAGTACAATATGAAATCAATTTATAAATATATCGTATGTGTTTGTACTGCATTGGCTGCAACATCCTGTGATTTTCTGGATGTGGTTCCTGACAATGTGGCTACCGAAGAGCATGCTTTTGCTGATCGCTACACTGTAGAAAAATATCTGGCTTCTTGTTATTGGAGAGTACCAAAGGCTGCGAGTATGAGCGAGAATCCGGGGATTCATGGAGCTATGGAGATGATTTTAAATACTGAGTATAGTGGTGATACTGGTATGAAATTAGGGTTAGGACAAGACAGTCCGACCAGTGCACTTATGAATTATTGGGCAAGTAGTTATTCGCTGTATGCCGGTATTCGTGATTGTAATACTTTTATGATGGGGATAGGTGATGTAAAGGATTTAGATGAATATGAAAAAAAGCGTATGATAGCTGAAGTCAAAATGCTTAAAGCTTATTTTCATTTTTATTTATTGTCTTATTACGGACCTATCTGTCCGTTACGTGAAAGTCCGGCTGTAAACGAATCTACTCAAGCTGTACGTGTTTACCGCGAAAAAGTGGATGATTGTTTTTCGTATGTTCTTGATCTGATGGATGAAGTGATAGAAAGTGAAGCTTTACCGTTGATTCTTTCAAATCCGACAACAGAGTTAGGACGTTTTACGCAGCCGGCAGCTTATATGTTGAAGGCTAAGATACTTTTGTATTGGGCCAGCCCTTTGTTTAATGGAAATACTGACTATAATAGTTTCAGGGATCATAACGGAGAACCATTTTTTAATCAGACTTATGATGCTTCACGTTGGACAACTGCGGCAGAAGCATGTAAAAAAGCTGTAGATATTTGTGAAACTGCAGGAATTCGTTTGTACCGAACTTCTGATTATATATCGGCAAAGAAATTATCAGATCAAACTTTGCAGGTTCAAACACTGAGAGGTGTTATTAGTCACAGATGGAATGCTGAACTAATTTGGAGTAACACGTCTTATCCTGTTGATGGAGGGTTCCAGTCAGACTGTTTTACTTATTTTGAGTCTGCTTTAACTTTGGGTACTAAACAAAGGTTGAGCGTTCCTTTGTCGACTGTTGAATGGTTTTATTCGAAAAATGGGGTTCCCATTGAAGAAGATATAATGTATGATTATACGAACCGTTATAGTCTGCGTACAGGGGATGAAGGAAATCGTTATTATATTCAGAAAGGGGAACAAACTGCAGGATTGAACTTTGACCGTGAACCACGTTTTTATTCAACATTAGGTTTCGATCGTGGTAAATGGTATGGAAATTCTTACAAAAATATACCGGATGATGATGCAGAGTGTCTGTACCCTAAAAATCGTTTTGGAGAATATTCTTCTGCGGCAGATCCTGGAAATTATAATGCAACTGGTTATTGGCCTAAAAAATTGGTTTCAATAAATTCGTCTTATCGTGATGCTAACAGTGTGACCTGGGAGTCATATCCTTTTCCGGATATGCGTTTTGCAGATTTATTGCTGATGTGTGCCGAGGCATTGAACGAATCGAAAAATGTACCTGATGCAGAGGTTTATAAATATATAGATATGGTACGTGAGCGTGCCGGATTGGACGGTGTATTGCAAAGCTGGCGTAAATATTCGAATCATCCGGAAAAACCGACAACAAAAGAAGGTATGCGCGAAATCATTCAGCGTGAACGTAAGATTGAATTAGCCTGCGAAGGAAGTTATTATTGGGATAGTCGCCGTTGGAAAACTGCATTGCAAGAACAAAATCGTTTGATTCAAGGGTGGAACATAAATGCTTCTGATGCGGAAAATTATTATACGGTGACTCCTGTTTATGAACAGTCTTTCTCATTTAAAAATTATTTAGCCCCTATACCTGAATCGGATATTGTAAAGAATCCGCAATTGATTCAGAATCCGGGGTGGTAATTGTTTATTTTTAATAATAGTATAAGTGTATGAAAACGAAATATTTGAGTTTTTTATTGTTACTGTTGGTCTTTTCTTCTTGTTCGGAGAAAGAACTGGCTCCTATTAGTGGCAGTTTAGGTAAGCCGGGAATTGTTACAGATGTTACGGTGGAGCCGTCTGCCGGTGGAGCTACAATTTCTTATAAGATTCCCAATTCGGAAGATTTATTGGCAGTGAAGTGTGTATATACTCTATCAGATGGTAAAGAAAATGAAGTAATGGCATCGTATTATGAAAACAAACTATTAATTCAAGGATACAATGATACTTTAGAACATACTGCAGTGCTTTATGCTGTAAATCGTGCTCAAGAACTGTCTGATCCTGTGGAAGTAAAGTTTTATCCTTTAGAGTCCCCTTTAAGTAAAGCTATAAAAACAGTAAGAATTAAAGCAGATTTTGGAGGTGCTAATTTTAGTTGGGGAAATTCGGACAAGGTTCCTCTAAATGTTGAATTGTTAGGACCTGATTCTTTAGGTCGGATGTCTACATTAAATATTTTGACTAGTGATATTGATAAAAATACGTATAGCGTACGTGGATATGCTCCAGAGTTATCCAAATTCTCAATGATTTTAGGAGATAATTTCAACAATTACTCAGATACGATTTCAGCTGAAGTTACGCCTTTGTTTGAAGAAAAGTTGGATAAGAAAAAAATGCGAGTTATGCGTTTGGATAACGATGCTTCTTTTGCAGAATGGGGATGTTTGGATGCTTATATGATTGATGATGATCCTTTAACTTTTGGACATACCCCTAATAATGCTTTACCGGCAGCTTTGACAATAGATCTGGGTTGTATGGCTAAACTTAGTCGTTTTGTTATGCATCAACGAAAGTTAAATGGTTCTACAAATATTTATTATGATCATGGTAACCCTCAAAGAATGGAAGTGTATACTTGTGATCACGAGCCTGGTAAAGATGGAGATTGGAGTGAATGGGTTAAAATTATGGATTGTGAAATTGTTAAGCCTTCTGGTTCTCCAGGTAATACTGTTACTGATCTTGATAAGGAAATGGCAGATAAAGGACATGAGTTTTCATTTGATTTATCGCAGCCTCCGATGAGATATGTGCGTATACTTCTTACTTCAGCTTGGAAGGGTACTTCTTATGTTTCTCCAGCAGAAATATCTTTTTATGGAGAAAATGAAGAGTAATGATTGGCTCAATGAATTAATAAAGAATGATTATGAAAAGAATATATGGTATAGTTGCATTTGTAGTATCTGTTTTATCTTTCGTTTCTTGCGATGATTTTATGGACGTACATAAAGAATATATTGAAGATGGTGAGATCATTTATGCTCCTAAACCGGATACGATAGGTTTTATTGCAGGTAAAAATCGGATTTTGTTTAACTGTCGTACTTATAATGCTCCGAATGTCCGGTCTATTGATGTATATTGGAATGACGGACTAGATTCGCTGATCGTTCCTGTTGAATTGAAGACTGGTTATGATAGTATTTCTGTTATATTGGATAATATGGAAGAAAAATCTTATACGTTTGATGTTCGTACTACAGATAATTTCGGACATAAATCATTATATCTGACGGATTTTGGAACATCGTATGGCGAAATCTATCAATCAAGGTTAAGCGACCGCCGCATTAAAACGGTATCATTATCGGATAAAGGAGGTGTAGTTTCCTGGTATTTTGCTCCGGGTGACCTTGTTTGTAGTGAAATACGGTATACGAAGAATGATGGTTCGCAGTCGATAGTTGAAACTTCTTCAACAAAGGATGTTGTAGAACTTCCGGAGGTGAAACCCGGTTCTTCGATTGAATACAGGTCTTTGTTTATTCCGGAAACGGTAGCTATCGATACGTTTGCAACTGCATGGAAAACATTTGAAACCGTTATTCCAGAAGAATATAAATATGACAGTAGTTCATGGACTGTTTTGGCTGCATCGGATGAATCAGCAGATCATGGAGGAAGAGTCGCTTTGCTGGATGGAGATTTGAGTACTTTCTGGCATTCTGAATGGGAAACAGAAAGTGCACCTCTGCCGCACTGGGCAGTAATCGATATGCAATCTCAGAAAAAAATCTCAAGGATCGAAATCTATCGCAGAGCCGGTAATACGGATACGAAGAGCGTGGAATTATATGTTTCTGATCAATCGAACGGAAATGTCGATGGATGGAAAAAAATAGGAAATGCAGTGTTTGTTGATGGTGATAGTCTTTCTATATCAATACCTGAATCGGCAGAACAGGGACGTTATTTGAAATTGTTGCTTCCGGATAGTAATAATGAACCGTCTACAAGTGTTGCCGAGATTTATGTGTATGGAAAATAGATAATAGGTAAAGTTTTTTAGAGTGTTAAGGTTAAGTATCAGGTATGGATTTTAGCTTCGATTTAGCTTAAATCTATACCTGATTTCTTAAGATAGTCCATCTCGGTTAAATATAGTCTATTTTTTATTGAGAGGATTTGATATTTCTTTGTTGCGTGATAATTAAAAACAAGATGAGAAAAACTGTAGTATTATTGTTGTTATGCTTTGTGGCATATTTGATGCAGGCGAAAACAGATTCGCTAAAGATTGATTTGTCCGGTATGTGGCGTTTTCAATTGGATCCTATGGGATTTGGTAAAACCCCCGGATCGGAACTCTATCTGGATAAATTAGTAGAGACTATTGTATTACCCGGATCTACGGATCAGAGTGGGAAAGGTATTAAAAATAATGCTCGTTATGTGGACCGTCTCAGTCGTAAATTCGAGTATCAGGGAGCTGCCTGGTACCAACGTGAAGTTGTTATTCCTGAAGAATGGAAGAATAAAGATATAGTCTTGAATCTGGAACGTTGTCATTGGGAGACGACAGTTTTTGTAGATGAGCAATTGGTTGGTATGGATGAACGTTTGAGTACACCCAATATTTTCCACTTAACAAAATATTTAACACCGGGAGTGCATACCCTGACCCTTTGTGTGGACAATCGTTTGAAATATCCAATGGATCAATGGAACCACGGAACTACCGAATACACACAAACTAATTGGAATGGAATAGTAGGTGATATATCTATACAGGCCAAAGAAAAGGTTCATATTCGCCATGTAAATGTGTATCCTGATATAGAGAATAAGTCTGTTTTAGCGAAAGTCGAGTTATCTTCTTTAACTACATTCCAAAAAGGATCATTAGAACTGCATGTCCGTGAAAAAGGAGGTAAACTTGTTGCAACTCATAAGGTTGGGATAGATAGTCTCGTTGCACAAGAGGGCATTGAGCAAACGATCAACTTAGGTAAACAGATAAAGTTATGGGATGAGTTCAATCCTTTTTTGTATGAACTTGAAACAACATTGCATGTAGACGGAAAGCAGGACACCCGGACGATTACGTTTGGTATGCGAAATGTAGAACAAGGTAAGCATCATGTCCGTTTGAACGGTCACGATATCCATTTGCGTGGGGTACTCGACTGTGCAGTGTTTCCTCTGACCGGTTATCCTTCTACCTATGTGGATGATTGGAAACGTATATTCTCTACAATTAAGGAATATGGTATGAATCATGTCCGTTTTCATTCATGGTGTCCTCCCGAAGCTGCATTTATGGCAGGAGATGAATTGGGAATGTATCTGCAAGCCGAACTACCCATGTGGATTAAGGATGTTGGCAAATATCCTGCCAGGCGCGATTTTTTTGAAAAAGAGATGTATGCTATTCTGGATACCTACGGTAATCATCCTTCTTTTATTTTAATGTGTAATGGTAATGAAAATGAAGGTGATTTTGCTGTTTTGGAAGATTTGGTCAAGAAAGCGCAGACTTATGATAACCGTCGTCTTTATTCTGCATCTACGGCTCGTACTCATACCGCTTCCGATCAATACTATGTGTCACATGTTACTTCCAAAGGATGGATCACTGTTTATGAAGGGACTCCGTCTACCGATTGGGATCGCAACAAAGAGTCAGACATTGATGTACCTGTTATAGCACATGAAACCGGGCAGCGTTGTATGTATCCCAATTTTGATGAGATCAGGAAATATACGGGTGTACTCGAAGCGCGTAATTTTGAAGTGTTTAGAGAAAGGTTAACCAAAAATGGAATGTTACATCAGGCAAATGATTTCTTCAAAGCTACAGGTGCACATACCGTATTACAGTATAAAGAAGTAAATGAATCTTTACTTCGTACCCGTACTTCGGGAGGTTTTCAATTGTTAGGCCTTGCTGATTTTCCGGGGCAAGGGAGTGCTTTTGTAGGAATCCTGGATGCTTTTTGGGAAAGTAAAGGTTTAGTTTCTCCCGAGAAATTTCGTGAGTCATGTGCACCGACTGTTTTGCTGGCCCGTTTACAGAAACGAACTTTTCTTTCAGGTGAACAATTGAAAGTAAAAATGGATATATATCATTTTGGTAAAGATGTTCTTAAAAAGGAAAAGCTAAACTGGAGCCTGATAGATGAAGATGGGAAAATAATAAGCAAAGGCACTTTGGACAATAAAAATATCCAGCCTTATACGGTTGACTCTTTAGGTACGATTGATATTGATTTGGATGGAATAACTCATGCTTGTCAACTAACATTGAAAGCAGGAATGGGAGGAGTAAAAAATGAATGGAATATTTGGGTATATCCGCAACAAACGGAAAAACAAACGAATTTTGTCTATACACGTAAATGGAATGAAGAAACTTTGAAGATGCTTGAAGATGGAAATAATGTATTACTGATTCCGGAAAAGTGCGAAGGTCGTAAAACTCATTTTGCCAGTCATTTTTGGAACCCGATCATGTTTAATTGGAATCCGATGATTGTGGGTACTTTGATTAATGCCCAACATTCGGTTTTTAGGTGTTTTCCCACAAAATCATATGCCGACTGGCAATGGTGGGATATTTTGAATCATGCAACGGCTATGGATTTGACTGCTTTGAATAATATAACTCCTATTATTCAAAGTATAGATTCGTATGAAACAAATCAGAAACTGGGTATTGCTTTCGAGGCAAAGGTTAGAAAGGGTAAGCTGTTCGTTCTTTGTGTAGATCCGGAAAGTGATATAGATAACCGTTTAGCGACGAGGCAATTAATAACTTCGGTTGAAAAATATGTGGCTTCAGATCGTTTTGATCCGAGAGATACTTTGCAATCATATGAAATAGAAGCACTTTTTCCTACAATCTCTATATCAAAAAAGCAGAAAGGATCTCAAACGGCAATTCAGCAATTACTGAATAAATAGAAAGTAGATAACCTAATAAAAAAGAAGGAAATTATTCTCTGAAAATGAGAAAATCTCCTTCTTTTTTTGCTCTATACTAGGTTTTTAACAGCGGGTTGCATCCAGTTTCTTTACTACCTGCCCATATATAATCAGAGCAACAGCCGATACCAGTGCGATCGCCCCGAAATAATACCATATATAATGTGCATGTGCACTGGCGGCTACCCATTCTTCATGCGTGGCGAACAGTGTCGGTTCCGGACAGTATTTGCTTAATAGGAAGCCTGATAAGCCGAATCCGAGTATAGATGACAGGAAGGAGTGAAGGTGGCTGAAACCGAGGTATAATCCTTCTTCGCCTTTGGGGGCCTGCAATGAGAAATATTCAAGGAAACGGGGGGAGATAAATGTTTCCGCTAGTCCCTGGAAGACAATCCCGACTACCATCATGAAAGCTACCGGATGCATACCGAGGATAGTTGTGTTGCCATCCAGCATATTTCCCGATGCCATGCAAAGAGCGGAGATCGGCATGATGAACATACCGAATGTCATAGAGGTAAGTGCGGTTTTCTTACGCATTAACTGGGTAACTAAGTTTACGGTCAATACTACAACCAGCGGATTCACGTTGGCATACCAGGAAGGAGAAGCTCCTTCGCCAGCCAAACGTAAAACATATTTAGGCATGGTTGCATACAGCTGGTGCTGAACCATCCAGAAACCGGAAATAATAAAGATCAATATGATCAGGCGACCGTTTGTACAGACTTTGATCAGTGCCGTCCATATTTGTCCGAAAGTTTTTCCTTCACCGGAATGTTGGCTGCTTTTATAGAAAAACCAGATCGCAATAAGAGCCAGGAATGTCATTGAAGCGGAAAAATAGTTGAGAGTGATCAACCCCTCGTTCCCTAATGCTTCGCGCAACGGTTTTACAATAGTTTTGCCGGAGAAGGCTCCTATATTTACCATTGCATAGAAAATGGAGAAACCTTTGGCACGGGTTTCGGGAGTTGTTTCTTTGGCTACAGTTCCGGAAATTACACTTTTGATGAATGATCCTCCGATAACGATCAGTATCATGATCGGGATAATTCCATAACGGAGATTACTTTCGAGCAATCCGGTAAATGTTGTTGTTGTCCCGTATTCAACCAGTCCGGCTGACTGGAGCCAGGTAGGATAAAGCCCCAACCCGGCATAACCGATGGTCAGCAAAGAGAAGGCCAATAGCATGGAATTGCGGAATCCGATCTTATCGGCCAGTGCACCGGCAAAAGTCGGGAGGAAGTAGAGGAATGCGGAGAATGTTCCGGCGATAGTTGCCGCTTGTATGTCGTTGAATCCGAGGATGCGGCTGAGGTAGAGTGTTATTACGATAAATACGCCATAGTAGGCGGCACGTTCAAATAGTTCGACGGTATTGGCTACCCAAAACGCTTTACTGAATTTGATTTTCTCTTTCTTTGTCGTTGTGTTCATGCGATAGTTATTTGTTTTTAGAATTAGAATATGAAATGTAAAAACGCAGGGATATGCAGATGAGAAAATTAGAGCTGCGTATACCTGCGTTTATTTACATCTTGTGTAAGTCTTTTATTTCTTTACAGTGTAAGTTTGATGAATCGCTTTGTCGAAAGCTTTCCAATGTTCGTCGGTCATGTTACCGGGGGTGAACAGGGCAACACCGGCTGCACCGCTTTCCATCGATCCGCGTACTGCTTCTTCTATTTCAGAAGGGATCAGACCGTGTCCTTCCGGATCTTTGATGTTAGCTTTGTTTTGCCAATCGTGGCAGATGAATAAACCACTGAAAACGGGTTTTTCTCCGTTCACAGAGTTTACTTCTTCCTTCGTCACCTCGCCTACCCAGGCAGCGTCTTCCAGGTAGAAGTCGTTGTAGTTCATCGGGAAGAATGCGTCGATATTCCATTTATTCCATTCCTGGCGAACCATCCATTTGGCGTGTGAGTCAGGACCGGGGAATACGGCTGCACTGATCTTTTTACCTTTAGCATGGACTGTATCTGCAATGCGATCTACCAGCTTAGTGATCAGGTCGCAACGGAACTGAGCCCATTCTTTGCATTTGGAAGGATCTTCAACAGATTTAATATCGATACCGGTAGCAGCCTTGAAATCGGCTACACATTTGTCGCAATAGCAATAATCGGCAGTCGGATATTCTTCGTTCATAACCAGACCGTATTTTTCCCAAAGACCTTTGGCGAGGATAACGTCTACATAACGGATATAATCCAGATGAACGTAATCTACTTCAGGAATATCGGCTACTTTGCCGTATAGATCGGTCAGGAATTCGGCAGTCCCTTCATGGTTTGGGCAAAGGCATTTGTAATAAGGAACATACGCTTGTACTTCGTAAGCCGGTTCGCCTTTGCGGTTTACAGCATATAGGGTGGAGTCCATGCCTCCCTGTAACATGGCCGGTATCCAAGCATGGTATTCCATACCGTTTGCGTGAGCCACTTTAGCGGCACGCTGGATTTTTTGCAAATCATGTCCGGCGTTGTAGCACATACCATCCAGCCCATGCGATTTCCATTTACTAAAATCGGCTTGTAAGGTCTCTTCGGTTGTATTACCGCCTTCACCTTGCCAGCCGTACACTTTGATTTTTGCTTCCGGTGCTTTGTTGCAAGCCGTTACCAGAAGGGCAACGGCTGCTAAAGCTAAAAATACTTTTTTCATTCAGATAGTTTGTTGTTATTAAATTTCACAAGCACAGAGTGTCGGGATCAGATTGCGGTCGCCGTAAGCATTATCTACGCGGGCCACATTGATCCAGAATTTACTGTCATGCAACCATTCCAGTGGGAAGGCTGCTTTACTACGAGGATATTCATGCTTCCATTCATCGGCGGTTACTTCATATTCCGGATGAGGAGCATTTTTGAGCACATTATCTTCTTTAGAGGCTTTGCCTTCTTCCACTTCCTTGATTTCTTTCCAGATGCAGTCCATTACTTCGGCAAAACGGTCGAGTTCGGCTTTGCTTTCGCTTTCGGTCGGTTCAACCATTAAAGTTCCGTGTACCGGGAATGAAAGCGTAGGTGCATGATACCCGAAGTCCATCAGACGTTTAGCGATATCACCTTCGTCGATGCCTGAACGTTCTTTTACACCGCGGCATTCCAGAATCAATTCGTGGCCAACCCGTCCTGTGGCTCCGGTATAGACGATTCCGTAAGTGTCTTTAAATTTAGAAGCCAGATAGTTTGCATTCAGGATGGCAGTTTTAGTAACAGTTTCCAGTCCTTCCGTACCAAGCATGCGGATATAAGCATAAGTGATCGGAAGGATACCTGCACTACCATAGGGAGCAGCAGAAACCGTATTCAGATCGCTTCCCCAGGCTACCGGATGAGAGGGTAGGAACGGTACCAGATGTTCGGCAACACAGATCGGACCAACGCCCGGACCACCACCACCGTGAGGTGAAGCAAATGTCTTGTGCAGGTTCAGGTGACAAACATCAGCTCCGATAGTTCCCGGATTGGTCAATCCTACCTGAGCGTTCATATTGGCACCGTCCATATACAACTGTCCGCCACAAGCATGAACAATATCACACATTTCTTTGATGTCTACTTCAAAAATACCGTGGGTAGACGGATAAGTGATCATGCTGGCAGCCAGGTTGTCTTTGTTGGCTTCTGCCTTGGCGCGGAAGTCTTCCAGGTCGATATTACCGTTTTCGTCGCATTTAACAGTAACAGTGGTATAACCGCACTGGATAGCACTGGCCGGATTAGTTCCGTGGGCCGATGCCGGAAGCAATACGATATTTCGATGTCCCTGTCCGATGCTTTCGAGATAAGCGCGGATGACACGAAGTCCGGTATATTCGCCGGCGGCACCTGAGTTCGGTTGTAATGTAACACCTTTGAATCCGGTGATCTCTGCCAGGTAGCAGCACAGGTTTTCAATCAACTCCGTATAGCCTTCTACCTGTTCTTCCGGTGCGTACGGGTGAATATTCATAAATTCAGCACGGCTGAGCGGAAGCATTTCAGATGCAGCGTTCAGTTTCATCGTACATGATCCCAGGGAGATCATCGACTGTGCCAATGATACGTCTTTGCGTCCCAGACGGGTGATATAACGCATCAGCTCGGTTTCCGTATGATATTTTTTGAATACATCTTCCTGAAGGAAGTCGGAAGTACGGACGAATTTCTGATCGAAATAAGTCTTTTCCGGGATGGCTTCTTCCAGCATATAGTCTTTTCCGGCAGCACCGGCGAAGATATACAACAATACGCCTATATCGGTAGGCTGTGTTGTTTCGTCAATACTGATGCCTACCTGGCCGCCTTCGAAGTAGCGAAGGTTCACCTTGCATTCCAAAGCGATTTCACGCAGTGCATTTACAGAAACATGAGCCGGCAATTCGATCTTCAACGTATCGAAGTAATCCTTGTTCAGTTGTCTGTAACCTAATTTTTCAAGTTCGGCAGCCAGGAATCCGGCCGAAGCGTGGATGCGTCCGGCAATGTTGCGCAGACCTTCTGCTCCGTGATATACGGCATAGAAACCGGCCATTGTTGCCAATAAAGCCTGTGCGGTACAGATATTTGAAGTTGCTTTTTCACGTTTGATATGCTGTTCGCGTGTCTGCAAAGCCAAGCGGTAAGCCGGATGTCCGTAAGCATCTTTCGAGATACCGATGATACGTCCCGGAATAGCACGTTTGTATTCGTCTTTTGTTGCAAAATAAGCAGCAGAAGGACCACCGTAGAACATCGGAATACCGAAGCGCTGGCTGCTGCCGAACACTACGTCGGCTCCCCATTCGCCCGGAGGTGTCAGTAATACCAAACTCATCAGGTCGGCTGCTACGGCTACACGGGTTTCGTTGGCGTTCGCTTTTGCAATGAATTCTTTATAATCTTCAATCGAACCATCCGCATTCGGGAATTGTACGATAGCTCCGAATACATCCGGTGTAAAGGCGAATGTCTTATAATTTCCTATTACCACGTTGATACCTTGTGGGATCATGCGTGTTTTGATTACGGCTAAAGTTGATTCAAATACATTCTCATCAACAAATAGCGTATTAGCTCCGGCTTTTGCCTGTGCACGGCTGCGGCTGCCATAAAACATGGTTGCAGCTTCGGCAGCAGCAGTCGCTTCATCCAACAAAGAACAGTTGGTTAGCGGTAGAGCAGTCAGCTCACTGATTACAGTTTGGAAGTTCAACAGTGCTTCCAGGCGTCCCTGCGATACTTCTGCCTGGTACGGTGTGTATGAGGTGTACCAAACCGGATTTTCGAAAACATTACGCTGGATAGGAGCAGGACAGATAGTATCATACCATCCCATTCCAATGTAAGACGTAAAAACTTCGTTTTTGGATGCCAGTTCGGCGATATGTTCTGCAAACTCCCGCTCAGTCATTGGCTCCGGAAGATTCAGAGGTTCTTTCAGACGAATATTGGCCGGGATTGTCTGGTCAATCAGTTCGTCAACCGATTTAACACCGATAGCTTCAAGCATAGCCGGGATATCTTCCTCTGCAATGCCGACGTGGCGGTTTACAAATTTATTTGTGTCCATAGTATTTAATGTGTTTATAAATAAGGATTGTTTAATTTTTCGTCGATAACTCTTGTTTCCGGTCCGTGTCCGGGATAAATAACCGTTTCATCCGGTAATGACAGCAATTTGTCGTTGATGGCGGCGATCAGTACTTCCTGATTACCACCCCATAAATCCGTACGGCCGATGCTTCCTGCAAACAACGCGTCTCCAACAATGGCAAAACCGTTCTTTTTATTGTAGAAAGCCACACTGCCGGGAGAATGTCCGGGAACTGTCAGGACCAATAATTCCGAATGTCCGAATTTGATCACTTCATTGCCGACCAGCTGTTTCTGTACCGGGATTTCTTGGAAATGTCCCGGTAGTCCGAATGCCTGTGCCTGTTTGTCGGGTGCAGGGAGTTGTTCCACATCGAGCCGGTGTGCCTGCGGGGATAAACCATACGTTTTATATATAAACGGATTCCCGAAGATATGGTCCAGGTGTAAATGCGTACAAAGCAGATGTTTCACTGTCAGTTTATTCTCTGTAATGAAATCGCTCAGCTCTTTTTCTTCCGACGGGCGAAGACAACCGCAGTCGATGATGACAGCTTCTTTGGTGTCATCATACAACACGAATGTGTTTTCCTGGAAATAATTGAATTCAAAAGCCTTTATTGTAATCATAACGGTACGTATACTACTTTTTTAGTTTGAAAAAATTCTTCTTTGAAGTGATCGCCCAGTTCAACAACGATTGCCTGTTTCTGAAAAGCCTGTATTTCGTGTTGCAACTCACCGCCTTTCAGACATATCAATCCGTTGGGCAATGCGTTCTGCTGTTCTTTCTTTACATTTTTGCGGGATATTTTGACCAGGTCTCCCAATGGCATGACTGCCCGGCTGACAACAAAATCGAAAAGCTGTTTTTCCTCTTCTGCCCGGCAGTGACGGAATGTTACGTTCTTCAAACCGATAGCTTCCGCCACGGCTTGTCCGACCTTGATCTTTTTTCCGATACTGTCAACCAGATGGAATTGTACTTCCGGAAAGAATATAGCCAACGGAATACCGGGAAATCCTCCGCCGGTACCGATATCCATAACAGATGAACCATCCTTAAACTTCATCATTTTAGTTAACCCCAGCGAATGAAGGACATGATGAGGATAAAGATTCTCGATATCTTTGCGTGATATCACGTTGATCTTTGAATTCCAATCAGTATATAAATCGTACAGAGCTTCGTATTGTGCAAGTTGCGTTTCGTTCAGCTCCGGAAAATAAGTTTTTATCAGTTCCATAGATTATGTTTAAAATGCCAGATGTGCAATCGGACTTTCTTTTTTGAGCAGATATTGTATTTCTTCGTAAGGAAGATGTACATTCGTTGCACCGACTACATAGGCGGCTATCTCATATTCGTTAAATGTATAGGTAATACCATTGTCGTCAATCAGGAAATTGCCGTTCGGGAAAATCTCGTCGATACTGAAGAACCCTATATTCTCCAGTTCTTTCGGATTTTCCACGGTATTTTGTTTGGCAATCCGGTCTATAAGGATTTGTGCCAGGTCTTCCTGAAAACCTTCGATAAAGATGTCGTCTTCCTTGATCAGGTTACCTGTTTTCATATCTATGACATGATTCGTAAAAGAATGGGCGCCATGAGCACCACCTGTGTAATTTTCAAAGTTGACAGTGTAACTTAGGATGTCATTTTTATTGTAGGCTATATCATCGGACGACATTTCAAAATAGGAGAACCATGCTCCGACCGGAGTTTCGTCGGCTTTTGCTACTTCTGCTTTATATTCGTCTTCCAAATCTTTGTAGTTGTTCAGGTAATCTTCGGTATATTTGGCAGTCGCTTCTTCGGGGGATAAGTTTTCGTAACCATCTCCGAAGTAAGAATACACAAATTGCTGTTGTATCTTTTTCAGGATATCTTTATTGTCGTATTTTGCCGGATAGGTGAAGTTTATCTGAAGATTACAATTCGGATTTTCCGGATTTTCCAGGAGGTGATATGTTTTGTCCACACTGATCGAATCGAATGTCACATCGTTATCCGTCGTCTTTTTTGTCCCGATGTTACAACCGCTGACAAATACACTTATGAGAAAGAGAACTACAAGCTTTTGGCATAATTGCGTCTTCATTGTGATACAGATTTAATTTTATACTTTAAAATGCAAATGTACATGTTTCTCTCCGAATTACCGAATTAGTTTACCGGTTGTTTTAGGTAATCCTATTCTTTTTACCGGTAGTAATCTGTTTTTGGCGTCCTCAAAAACATTTATGAGGCCCTCGAAAACAAAATACTTACTGATCAAATAACAATGGTTACATGTATTTCTATTGTATACATGTATATTTTTAGATGAAAAATTGATTATTTAAATCTTCTGTGTATCTTTGTTCCGCACATGAAATGCAAGGTGTTGCTTCATGAGCATTTTATAAGTTAGACATAAGCGTTTTTTTATATTATTTGACATCGAAATCTCGACAATTTCACCCAACAAGTAATAGTACTGTAAATGCAAATGTTCTTTTCTGTTTATACACAATGAGATAATTGTAAAGTTGTTCGTGTATATAGATAAGAGCGTGGTACTGTTATACATATTGTTGGGGGGCCTGTCGAGAGCCTCAATGTCTATATATTGACAGTATCCACGCTTCTTTGATTTTTCCAGGCTACAGTTTATAAACTTTTTTTCTCCGGTATTCTGCGGAGCGGCATTTGACGGAAGTTTCTTCTTACAAAAATATATGATATTTTTCAGATGTAATTCATCTTATTGATTTTCACTGAACTTTAGAAGTTTTTTAGAGAAATGGCGAAAGCCGTTTTATTGTCCGGTAATATTTGTCCGACACGAGATGTTTTTAGCCTTAAATGAACTAAATCAAGGTTTACTTGTTGTAATAATGTAACGGTACTGATTCCGTTTACCACCAGGGTGTAAAAATTAGCATATAAAGTTTATTGTCAAAAAGTTATTCCGGATTCATTATGTGCGTCCGGGTACCAGATTGTACTTGTCTGAAAAAGCAGATCCGGACTATAACCACCGGGTATGAAATCAAAATAATTAGATATATGACGAAGATAGAAATAAAAAACTTATCTATCCTTTTCGGTTCTGAGAAGAACAGGGCGAAAAAGATGATACTGAAAGGTAAAAGTAAACAGGAGATTTTGAAAGAAACCGGATGTACAGTCGCAGTCCGTAACGCAAACCTGGAAATTGAAGAAGGGGAGATGTTCGTTATCATGGGATTGTCCGGTAGTGGAAAGTCTACTTTGTTGCGTTGCATAAACCGGCTGAATGAACCGACAATGGGAGAGATCCGTGTGAACGGGATCGACATAACACGTTCGTCTGATAAGGAATTATTACAGATACGCCGGAAAGAACTGGCAATGGTTTTTCAGCATTTCGGGTTATTACCTCACCGTACGGTATTAAGTAATGTTTCGTTCGGTCTGGAATTGCAAGGTGTTCCTAAAGAAGAGCGGGAGAAGAAAGCACAGGAGAGTATCGAACTGGTCGGTCTGAAAGGTTACGAAAATCAGCGGGTCGATGAACTGTCCGGTGGTATGCAGCAACGTGTCGGCCTGGCCCGTGCTCTGGCTAATAATCCGGAAGTCCTTTTGATGGATGAGGCATTTTCTGCATTGGACCCGTTGATCCGTGAACAGATGCAGGATGAATTACTTCTTTTGCAGGAGAAGATGAAGAGGACGATCGTTTTTATTACGCATGACCTGGACGAGGCGATTAAACTGGGCGACCGTATTGCCATTATGAAAGATGGCGAAGTCGTGCAGGTCGGTACTCCGGAAGAGATACTGACTGATCCGGCAAATGCTTACGTAACACGTTTTACAGAAAGTGTGGATCGGGGACGCATCGTAACAGCTTCATCGATAATGCTTAAACAACCGATCGTTGTAAGGATTAAAAGAGACGGTCCGGAAGCAATCTTCCGTAAAATGCGTGAAAGACGATTGTATGCACTGCCTGTTATCGGGAATGACGATCAGTTTATCGGTGAGATACAATATAAAGATGTATTGAAATTGCGGAAAGAGGGAAGCAAGGATGTCAGTTCTATCGTACAGACAGAAGTACCTTCTGTCCTTGAAAATACTACGGTGGAAGATATGCTTCCTTTACTTCCGAAAGTGCGGCAGGCTTTACCTGTTGTCAATGAGGAAAATCGGTTGGTGGGTGTTGTCTCTCCTTCCGCTATCATCATTGAGATGACCGGGAAAGATCAGAAAGAAATAGAAGAAATAATTCAAAACGCAATAGATTTATGATTAATATCGGGAAATATATAGAAATCGTCATCAACTGGATGACGGAGCACTGGGCACATTTTTTTGATGTCATCAATAATATTATCGGTGGTTTCATCGAGACCTTTCAGCATGGATTGTTATGGATACCTTTTTACATTATGATTCCGGCCTTAACGGTACTGGCCTGGTATAAAGCCGGTAAAGGGACAGCTGTGCTTACGTTGCTGGGACTTTTCCTGATCTACGGGATGGGATTCTGGGAACAAACGATGCAGACCGTAGCATTGGTTTTATCGTCTACCGTAATCGCCCTCATCCTGGGTGTCCCGCTTGGGATATGGACGGCTCAAAACCGCATTGCCGCCAAAATAATTCGTCCGGTTATGGACCTGATGCAGACAATGCCGGCTTTTGTTTACCTGATCCCGGCTGTCTTGTTCTTCGGGCTGGGACCTGTGCCGGGTGCTTTTGCCACGGTGATATTTGCCATGCCGCCGGTTGTCCGTTTGACGGATTTAGGAATACGGCAGGTTCCGGAGGATATCGTTGAGGCGACACGCTCATTCGGAGCGACTTCCCGCCAGCTACTTTTCAAAGTACAGCTGCCGTTGGCGTTGCCGACGATTATGACGGGAGTGAATCAAACGATTATGATGGCATTGTCTATGGTGGTGATTGCTGCAATGATCTCCGCCGGAGGTTTGGGGGAGATCGTATTGAAAGGTATTACCCAGATGAAGATCGGTCTCGGATTTGAAGGCGGTATTGCCGTTGTGATTCTGGCCATTGTACTGGATCGTATAACTCAGGGGTTTGTTCGTAAGAAATAAACCTGCGTGATTAACTGTAAAAAGAAAAATTGTATGAGAAGATTATTTATACTTATCAACCTGATCCTGCTCCTGGCTGTGCTCATGTTCCTTGCCGGTTGTAGTCGTGCCAAAGACCCGAAGGAGATTTCGATCGGCTATGTGAACTGGTCGGAAGGCATCGCCATGAGTTACCTGGCAAAGGCAATGCTGGAGGAACAGGGATATAGAGTGACTTTGAAGAATGCCGATATCGCTCCGATCTTTACCTCCGTCGCTGCCGGTAAAGTCGATCTGTTTCTGGATGCGTGGCTTCCGGATACGCATGTCGACTATATGAAAAAATATGGCGACCGTCTGGAAACGATTGGTGTTCCGTTTGAAAAAGCCCGTTTAGGACTGGCTGTTCCGTCTTATGTAACGATCAATACGATAGAAGAACTGAATGCGCACAAAGAACGTTTCAAAAATGAAATTATCGGAATCGATATCGGTGCCAGTCTGATGAACCTGACGGAAAAGGCTGTTGATGAATACGGATTACAACTGGCATTGATGCCTTCCAGCGGGCCTACCATGACGGCGTTCCTGCAAAAATCGGTTGAACATAACGACTGGATTGTCGTGACAGGCTGGACGCCTCACTGGATGTTTTCCCGTTATGACCTGAAATTTCTGGAAGACAGTAAAGGTGTGTTCGGTAATGCAGAACATATCGAAGCCGTTGCTACTAAAGGCTTTTCCGAAACTCACCCTTACGTTGCGGCTTTCTTTAAAAACTTCAGGTTTACCAATGAGCAGCTGAGCGAACTGATGGATATAATGGAAGAGTATCCTTTACGTGAATCGGAGGGAGCAAAAGTTTGGCTGCAAAAACATCCCGAAATAGTTGATTTATTTTTACCTTCGCAAACGAATAAATTAACTCAGCTAAACGAATATGAAACAGATCGCGAAAATAGCCTGCCTGTTGTTGGGACTGGCGATAAGCAGTCCTTTTATGAAGGCGGAAAGTAAAAAGAATATGAACATCGTATTTATAGGAAACAGTATTACCCAGGGAGCGTTAATCGCTACTCCGTCACATGACGCTCCTCCTGTAAAAGCCGCTTTATACTTAACAAAGCAACCGTCGGTCGCTTCTGTCAAATACTCCAATCAGGGAGTAAGCGGCTGTACGACTACTGATTATCTGCCGACAACGGAAACACTTTTCCCGAAGGCGAAAGCGGCTGCCGATAAGTTTGCGGACGAGACTTGGGCGACCCTTATCTTTTCCATCATGTTGGGGACGAACGATAGCGCGATTACAGGTCCGAACGGTGCACCGGCCTCTCCTGAAAAATATGAAGAAAACATGAAAGCTATTATCAACCAGTTACTAGCGTTGTATCCCAGTTGTAAAATCGTTTTACATCGTCCGGTATGGTACAGTCCGAATACATATAACGGCGCCATGTATCTGAAAGAAGGTTTAAACCGTCTACAAAGTTATTATCCGGTATTGCAATCGTTGGTCGAAGAGTATGCCAAACGTTTTCCCGGTCAGGTGTTTATGGGAGATACGGAGGCATTCGACTATTTCAAGGCCAATTACCTCACGGATTTAATACCGGAAGAAGGTAATGCCGGTACGTTCTATCTCCATCCGAACGAAAAAGGGGCAGCCGTATTGGGGGAATATTGGGGAAAGGCGATAATGAAGGTAGTAGAGTAAATATAGAAATAATTGAACCTACTTTTCCCTTGATGGAAAAGTAGTCAAAAGATCAAGGCTTAACCGGCTTCACTGCTTCGGTGAAAGACTCCGCTGAAAAATCCGAAACTCGCTTCGCTCAGACAACGGATTTTTTTAACCGCTTCGTCTTCCCCCTTCGCGGACGTTCATCCGCTTAGGCCTTTCCTAGGAAGCTGTGCTTCCTCTTAAGATGGCCGATACCGGTACTTATAGAACAAAAACTTTTGGATTTAACAGGTAGTATCGGCAATCTTAGGAGAACGCAAAGCGTTCTATGAAAGGCCTCATCTAGTGAGCGTTAAACGAAGCATCCGCAGTGAGCGCCCGGAGGCTGTGCTGTTTGAGCGCAGCGAGTTCACAGACGACAGCGAACGTAGGAGGCTGAGTAGCGAGGCGGATGCAGCCTTGAACTTTTGGTTACTTTTCTTTCAAGAGAAAAGTAACATTCAAACCTGATAATATCTGAACCAATTATCTCTTACCCAAATGATGATCCATGATTGCCACATGATGTTCACCGTAGAGTTTTAGTTTTTCAACGATGTTTTTGGCGGTTGCTTCTTCTTCTACCTGTTCACGTACAAAACCCCAAAGGAAATCTTGTGTCGCCTTGTCGTTTTCTGCATGTGCGATGTCTACCAGTTTGTCGATCAACTCGGAAACGTGAACCTCATGCTGGTATACATGTTCGAATACTTCCAGCGGTGTGCCGAAAGCTGTCGGAACAACATTGATCTGTTCCAGTTTCACCTGTCCGCCACGTTTTACAGAATAATCAATCATTTTATAGGCATGCTCGAGTTCCTCTTCCGATTGTTTTTTCATCCAATGGGCGCAACCGTCCAAACCTATTTGAGCAAAATGAATGTACATGGACAGATAGAGATTGGAAGACCACATCTCTGCCAGTATCTGTTCGTTCAGAGCATCGGATAATTTTCTACTTAAAGTCATAGCTGTATGTTTTATATTACGTTTATTGATTTTATTAATAAAACAAACAGTTATGGGATTTGTTCTAATATGTGTTTATTTATTTCGTCTCTCATCGCTTTTATGTAATAAGAAGTTCTTATCTTCGTTTCTATCTAATAAACGTTGAATCAATATGAAAAAGAAAATAGAGGTTCTCATAAACAGGTTGAAACTGGCTGTCAGGAAACATCCGGTGGAAGTTGTGTTGTCAGTCGTTTTCAGTCTGGCAGGATGTGTCTATTTCGAGTATGCATTCGGATATTCTTTTCTGGCGGCGCCGCTGGCTTATTTTCCGGTCCTGTTCCTGATAACCTATATATTGAACGGACTGACCGTACAACACAAACTACGGCCGTTGTATTTCTTATCGGCTTTCTTTTTTATTCCTTTTTTGTGGCTGGATAAGGATGAGATATGGCAACCGACCTATCTGGTTTCATTGATTGTAGTGCAACTTCTCTATCTGGTTAGCGGCTGGAAACGTGATAATGATGAGTTTGTACGTGTCGGGTTGCGTTATGTGAAGTCTTTGTTGTCTGCCGGATTACTGGCGGGGATTGCTTATTTGCTGGCAATTTCGATCTATACATCCATACAATACATCTTTGAGATATGGGAAAACAGTTACAGGAGTTTCTATACCGACTCGGCTTACCTTCTGTTTATGTGTGGGATGCCTTTGTTGTTCCTCATGTTCAATCAAGAAAGGGAAGAAAAGGAGGAGAGCCGTAACCGGCTGTTTGAAGTGCTGCTGAATTATGTGCTTTCGCCGGCTTTGCTGATCTATGCGGTCATTCTGTATCTTTATTTTATTAAGGTAGCGGTTCTCTGGTCGTTGCCGAAAGGGGCGGTGGCTTATATCGTTGTCAGTTTTGTTTCTGTCACTTTTATTCTGAAAGGTTGCCAGGTCTTTCTGACGAAGAGGTATTATGATTGGTTTTATAAACAGGCCAGTTTTGCCGTATTGCCCGCTTTGGTGATGTATTGGGTGGGTGCTTGTTATCGTATCAACGAGTACGGATTTACAGAGCCGCGTGTGTATCTGGTGGTAGTCGGGTTGATACTGACTTGTCTGGCCGTTTTATTCTTTACCAAACAGTACGGCCGTTATCTGTATGCTTCCTGCCTGGCGATCGTCTTCTTGTCGGTGGTTACTTATATACCCGGAATCACGGCAAAAGATATTGAACGGATTTCGCAAACCGGACGGGATAACTACTCTCCGGAAGATAAGAGATATGACTATCAGGCTTATCTTGAGATTGATAACGGGGAGCCGGTGGATATTTCGGGTTATCAGTTTTTAATGCCGGTTGCCGGATATAAAAATCCCGGTAAAATGTGGACAACGACAGAGCGGGATACTTTTTATCTGTTTAACCATAAAGGATATACTATCTACCAGGAGAGCTTGACGACATTCTGGAACAACCAGCTGGCAAAAGCCGGGTTGACTCCTTATGATTCTGTTCCTGAAAAGATGTTCCCTGTTTTACTTGAGTTCGATATGGATTCGGCAAAGTTGGTTTTTAATACGATCAATTTATACCGTAACGCTCCGGACTCTGCTTACCGGATTTCCTACTTTAATCCGAATTATTATCTGAAAAAGAAATAACCGGTCAAGACCTCCAATATCTGCGAGGTCCTGATTATACATAGTTTATTGGCAGAAAAGAATTACCTTTGCAATCTGTTAAGTCATTTCCGGCGCCATATCCGCGGAGAAATGGCAATTGATGGACATATTTCAATTACCCGAATCAAAAGAATCTGATGGAAAAGAAAAACAAACAAAGCTTATTTGCTGCCCCCAATGGAAAATCATATCTCGTTCCATTCATACTTATCACCAGCCTGTTCCTGTTGTGGGGATTTGCGCATGGTTTACTGGACGTACTGAACAAACATTTCCAGGGCGCTTTCACGATGACGAAGGCAGAGAGCGGCCTGGTGCAGTTTTCCACTTATATCGCTTATTTCCTGATGGCGTTGCCTGCCGGAATGTTTATGAAACGTTACGGTTATAAGAAAGGTATTATTCTGGGATTGTTACTTTTTGCTGCCGGGGCTTTCGCTTTTATCCCTGCTGCCTTTTTGCATTCTGCGACTCCTTTTCTGGTCGCTTTATTTATCATTGCCTGCGGGTTGTGTATTCTTGAGACGGCAGCCAATCCTTATTCGACTATTCTGGGACCGACGGAGTCGGGTGCGCAGCGTCTGAATTTGTCGCAATCGTTTAACGGGTTGGGCTGGATACTTGGTCCGCTGGTTGGTGGGGCTTTAATCTTCGGAGGTGCGCAGGATGACCCGTTTACCCTGACGAAACCTTATATTCTTGTGGGCGGTATCGTTTTATTGGTAGCTATCCTTTTCTTTTTCACTCGTTTGCCGGAGATAAAGGTAGAGGAACAGGAGGAAAATAGACTTGATACAAAACTCCCCGCCACTTCGATGTGGAGGCATGGGCAGTTTGTACGGGCGGTGATTGCCCAGTTCTGTTATTGTGCGGCGCAAACCGGTATCTTTAGTTTCTTTATTAATTATGTCACGGAACTCGACCCGCAGATGACGAATATCGAAGCCTCGCGGATACTTGCGTTTGGCGGGATGGCTTTATTCATGATTGGCCGCCTTTCCGGAAGTTTTACGATGAAATGGATGGCTCCGGGAAAATTGCTGACCTGGTTTGCTTTGGCTGATGCCATCTGCATGGCGTTGGTAATTGTTTCTGCCGGAACGATATCTTTGTATGCGTTGTATATTTCATTCTTCTTTATGTCCATCATGTTTCCGACAATCTTTGCGTTAGGTCTGGAAGGGATGGGCGCTTATACCAAAAAGGCATCTTCCTATATCGTGATGGGAGTGGCTGGTGGCGCTTTCAGTCCGATGCTGATGGGATATATCGGGGAAAACAATATGGCAATCGGATTCTTTGTGCCGTTGATTGCATTTCTGTATATTCTGTATTTTGCAATAAGATGTAAGAAGTAGAATTATCTTTAATTCTACTATCATACTATCACTGGTTGATATAAATATCTGATTATAAGCATTCTAATCTATGATGGTAGGTACTTTTAACTATCATTTATCTATCATGCAACCATCATTTTAACTCTATTTTAACTAAGCAGCCATCTTTTTGACCTTAAAAAGATGACTGCCCGGTTACATGCTGTCTCTCATAATTCGTTAGTCTACTACTTTTTTATCCCAAAACAATGACTTAATTTCACCCGAATACAGACTTTTTGTTGCCGGGATGCCCATCTTACCCTGTTTTACACCCCCATCTTGACGATGCGAACACCCGGGTGTCGAAGGTGTCAAGACCCGGGTGTCAAGCAATATATGTTACTATGTTGTTGATTTTTAGCTATATATTTATCCAAAAGAAGACGTTTCCTATCTTACTTTTTAAGCGGGTATGATAGTTGCATGATAGATATATGATAGTTAAAAGCACTTACTGTCATAAGATAGGGTGTTGATAATTATGTATTTATATCAAATAATGATAGTATGATAGTAGATGATAAATATTTAATGATAAATAATATTAGGGGGGAGTCTTTTTTATATTTTATTATCACTGCCTCATACAATAATTTATTGATTATCACTCACGCAATATGAAACAAAGGCTGGCGTTTAATGGATAGAAGTATTTAAAATGTGAGAATGATATGAGAAATCGAATGTTTGTGTTTTATCTATTATTGATGTTGACCTTGATGTCGTGTTCTAAGACTGAGATTGGTTTTAACGGTCAGGTTTATTTGTATTTGTCGGAGCCGGAAGTGAACCGGTATCCTGTAGAGAAAGGGGACAGTATCGTAGTGAAGGGATTTAATAGCTGGACTATCGGGGATGAACATAAAGGTATGCTGCCTGATAGTGTTGTGAAGGATTCGGGATACGATAAATCTTATGTTTATTATATCTGCACGGTTACTGCTGAATTTAAGATGAATGAGGAGGATTTTATTATTATGTATGCTGATCAAAATACTAAATTGGGATATTCTTTTCCGGATATGGGTTATATTGGGGTTTCCAATACTGTAAAAGATTATGACAGTCTTGATGATTCATTTGTCATGAACACTTATCTAATCTATATTTCCCAGGAAAAGGATGGTAAAAAGATGGATATCTGGTATCCGTGTTCCCCTTTCGATTTGGAGTGGCATTGTTTTTCCTTTAAAGATATAGATGTAAAATCGAAAGAGGATAAATAGTTTGTTTTACGAATGAAAAGACTGGTATTTAATATTAAATTAAGGAATTATGAAGAATCTGTCATTTATTTATAGTCTGTTAGTTGTCTTTGCTTTACTCTCTTGTTCAAAGACAAAGTTCCAGTATGATAAAAAAATCTATTTATCGGAACCGGAGATAACCTGGTTTACATTTGATGATTATGACAGTGTGGCTGTCAAAGGATTTACGCGTTGTGAAGCTCTTGACGTGTGCAAAGGTGCACTTCCAGGAAATGTAGCAAAGGAATCAGGGTTTGATAAATCTTATTTGTATTATATATATGAAGCATCGGTAGAAGTGAAGGATAACGAAGAAAGTTTGGCTTCTTTCAGGGAATATACGAATTTGGGATATTCGACCAGAGAATTTGAAAACAAAGGGATTGGTCAAGTAAGCGTATTGAAAGAAAATGGAGATAAATACCTAAAAACATCTACCTGTCTCATCCATATTTTTCAGGAAGTAGGGGGAGAGAAACAAGATATCTGGTACCCATGTTCTCCCTTTGATTTGGAGTGGAGCTTTTTTTCGATTAAAAATCCACTATAGGTCAATAGAATAACAGGACTGTTGCAAAAGTCCGTTTTGTCATGGCGGACTTGATCCGCCAACTTATACTAAATGGTGCATATCAACGTAGTATACGATCCCGGGTTAAGCCCGGGATGACAGACAGGATAGCGACTTTTGACACATTCCCGCTATTTATAGGTTATTGTAACATCTGATATAATTTATCCAGCTTCGGTGCCATAATAATCTCTGTCCGGCGGTTCTTGCTGCGGCCTTCAGCCGATTCGTTGTCTGCTACCGGCATATATTCTCCACGTCCGGAAGGCTGTATCTGTAACGGATTCACGCCGTAATCTTTTGTCAGGATGCGGACAACCGAAGTTGCACGGATTACACTCAGATCCCAGTTGTCTTTGAACTGTGCCGTGTTAATCGGTTTGCTGTCGGTATGGCCTTCGATATATACATCTATATCCGACTGCTTGTTGAGGACTTCCGCCAGTTTAGCCAATGCCTCTTTTCCACGTTTATCCACCCGGGCGCTTCCTGATTCGAACAATAACTTATCCGACATGGCGACATATACTTTGCCGTCTTTCTCCGTAACAGTCAGTTCCTCGCTGCTGAAACCTAATAAGGCATCCTTTACGCTGCTTAGCAGCTTTTGAACTTTTTCGTTCTGGGCATTAATCATGTCCTGCAATTCGTTAATTGTCCGTTCCCGCTCGTTCAATTCTTCCATCTTCTGGCTGAGGAGGGAGTTTAACTTTTCCTGTTGTGTCATGTTCGAATTCAGCATCGTCTGATAGTTGCGGATGTTGCTGCCCATCTTTGCCGTGTCTCGCTGGAGGGCGGCGAAGCGCTCGTTCAGTTTGTCACCGGCATCTTTGCAATCGACCAGTTGTTCTTGTAAAGCATTGCCGCGGCCGATGGCTTCGAGCCGCCCATTTTCGGCTTCCAGGTATTTTTTCTTCGTTACACACGAGGTGCAGATCAGCAGTGCGGAGACTGCCATGAATAAAACTTTTCTCATTTGTTGGATAATTTTCGCGCAATGTAATATTTATTACACTTTACCTGTACTCGATTTAAGATATTTGTCAAGAATTAAACTTTAATTAAGGCTGTATGAAGATAAAAGAGATAATAAACGCGATTCTTCCTTCCAGGCGATGGAAATTATTTGCCATTGTCGCGAGCGGAGCGATTTGTGGTTTAGGCTTTTATACATTTTATGTATCGAGGGCCTGGAGTTACTTGTCTGATGAGCCGTCGACCTGTGTGAACTGTCATATCATGGGGCCTTATTATGCTACCTGGAGTCACAGTTCGCATAGCCGGAACGCTACTTGTAACGATTGCCATGTGCCGCACGAAAACGCCGCAAAGAAATGGTTTTTCAAAGGAATGGACGGTATGCGACATGCCGCTGTCTTTATGATGCGTGGCGAACCGCAGGTAATACAGGCTATCGACGAAAGCGCTGAAGTAATCATGAACAACTGTGTCCGTTGCCACACGCAACTGAATACCGAATTTGTAAACACCGGACGTATCGACCACAATATGGCGATGGCGGGTGAAGGAAAAGCCTGTTGGGACTGTCACCGCGATGTTCCGCACGGAGGTTCCAACAGCCTCTCGTCCACTCCTTCGGCCATTGTGCCTTATCCGAAAACCAATACGCCGCAATGGCTGAAAGATATGCTTAAATAAAACGAATAAATAAAAATCAACGAATATGGAAAAGAAACTTAAATCATGGCAAGGCTGGTTGTTGTTCGGCGGAACAATGGCCGTTGTTTTCGTATTGGGCGTACTCGCTGCCTCGATCAATGAACGGAGGGCCGAGATTGCCAGTGTGATGAATAACAAGAAAGTCGAGATTACCGGCATTGAGTCGGTAAACGAAAAGTTTGCCCCGAACTATCCGCGGGAATATGAAACCTGGACGCAGACGATGGATACCAGTTTTCAAACCAAGTATAACGGAAACCAGATGGTCGATGTGCTGGCAGCCCGTCCCGAAATGGTTATTCTTTGGGCCGGATATGCTTTTTCTAAAGATTATTCAACTCCACGCGGTCATATGCATGCGATTGACGATATGCGTCATACCCTGCGTGTCGGCGCTCCGATGACGCCCGATGAAGGTCCGCAGCCGGCAACTTGCTGGACTTGTAAGAGTCCGGACGTTCCCCGTATGATGCAGGCGATAGGAGTAGATAATTTCTATAAGAGCAAATGGGCGGCAATGGGAACGGAGATTGTGAATCCTATCGGTTGTGCCGATTGCCATGAACCGGAGAATATGAATCTGCATATCAGTCGTCCGGCCTTGATTGAAGCATTCCAGCGCCAGGGACGCGACATCACCAAGGCGACCCAGCAGGAAATGCGTTCACTGGTTTGTGCGCAGTGCCATGTGGAATATTATTTCAAGGGTGACGGCAAGTATCTGACTTTCCCCTGGGATAAAGGCTTTACTGTTGAAGACATGGAGGCTTATTATGACGAAGAAGGTTTCGCAGACTATACCCATAAACTGAGCCGTACACCGATTCTGAAAGCGCAGCATCCGGATTATGAATTGTCGATGATGGGTATCCATGCACAGCGTGGCGTATCCTGTGCCGACTGCCATATGCCTTATAAAAGCGAAGGCGGTGTGAAATACAGTGACCACCATATCATGAGCCCGCTGGCTATGATTGACCGTACCTGCCAGGTTTGCCATCGTGAAAGCGAAGAAACTTTGCGTAATAATGTTTACGAACGTCAGAACAAGGCAAACGAAATGCGTAACCGCCTGGAAGCCGAACTGGCAAAAGCACATATCGAAGCAAAGTTTGCCTGGGATAAAGGCGCAACGGAAGACCAGATGGCTCCGGTATTGAAACTGCTCCGTCAGGCACAATGGCGTTGGGATTTCGGTGTTGCTTCCCACGGTGGAGCATTCCATGCACCGCAGGAGATACAACGTATCCTGGGTAACGGCCTCGACAGGACCATGCAGGCACGTCTGGCTGTATCCAAAGTATTAGCTAAATTGGGTTATACAGATGATGTTCCGATGCCGGATATCTCGACAAAGGAAAAAGCACAGCAATATATCGGTCTGGATATGGCTGCCGAACGTCAGGCAAAAGAGAAATTCCTGAACACTGTCGTTCCGGAATGGATTAAGGAAGCGAAAGCAAACAAACGTCTGGCTGAAAAGATCTGATTATGTGGAAGCAACCCTGGGGATATGCAGAAGGATGGGCGATAAGCATCGGCCTGTTCATTACCGGAGTCATTCTGCAAATGACAACCGGGAAGGTGGACGCGACTCTTTTCCGGTATCCCCTGAACGCTATAGCAGGAGGAGTGTTCCTGTTTTTCTTGATAATGGTATATGCCGCGAGCCGTAAAGCTGCTGTTTTGCAGTGGTTTTACAGCCTGACGGCGAGTATTACGTCTTTGACGGCCTGGATGGTTTTGGTTATCATCATGGGACTGACCCGACAAGTGGCTCCCTCTGCGACGGTTACTCACGGAGGACTACTGTCCGGGTTAGGTTTCATGCAAATGACGGTCTCGTGGCCTTTTATGCTGCTGTTCCTTTATTTTCTCTCCGTATTGGGGTTGGTGACGATTCGGAAGATAAGCTGTTTTAAATGGAAAGATGTTCCTTTTATCCTGAATCATGCCGGATTATTCATTACGTTGCTGGCAGCCATTTTAGGAAATGGTGACTTGCAACGTCTGCGGATGACGGTTTCGCAAGGTGAACCGGAATGGCGGGCAACCGACGAAGCCGGAGAAATGCAGGAACTGCCTTTAGCCATCGAACTGAAATCATTTACAATCGACGAATATCCTCCGAAGTTGTTGATTATCGACAATGCGGACGGTAAAGCGTTGCCCGAAAAGAATCCTGAAAACATCTTGGTCGAATCCACTCCTTTGTCCGGCAACCTGCTGGATTGGGAGATAGAAGTAACCGACCTGTTGCCGATGGCCGCCTGCGTCCCCGGAAAGGACACGGTCAACTTTGTCGCCTTTCATTCCGAAGGGGCGACAACCGCCTTATACGTAACTGCCCGCAATAAGGCAAGCGGTGTCGAAAAAAGCGGTTGGGTGAGTTGCGGCAGTTTCATGTTCCCGTACGTATCACTGCAACTGAATGAGGAGGTGAGCCTGGTCATGCCGGAACGCGAACCGAAACGCTTCGCCTCCGAGGTCTTGGTGTATACGAAGGAAAAGGAGCAGGCCAAGGCATTGATTGAAGTGAATAAGCCTTTCAGTATGTCCGGCTGGAAGATTTACCAGCTAAGCTACGACGAAACAAAAGGGAAATGGAGCTGCCTGAGCATCTTCGAGTTGGTGAAAGACCCGTGGCTTCCGTTGGTATATACCGGCATTCTGATGATGTTGCTCGGCTCCGTCTGCCTTTTCATTCTGGCACCCGGGAATAAGCCGGAACAGACGGTGGTTAATGACGCAAAAACAGTATAACGTATGGAATGGAATCATTTGATATATTTTGCTTTGCCGGCCGTATTCTGCTGGGGCATGGGGGCAATGGCGGCTTACCGGCCCGGCAAGTCGTTGCAGGTGGTTTTGTGGACGGTTGCCGGCCTGGCTATCTTTATGGCTTTCATTGTCGGGATGTGGGTGTCGCTGGAACGACCGCCGTTGCGGACGATGGGGGAGACGCGCCTGTGGTACTCCTTCTTCCTGCCGGTGGCCGGAATCATTACTTATATCCGCTGGCGCTATAAATGGATCTTGTCTTTCAGTACGGTCATGTCGCTGGTGTTTATTTGTATCAACCTGTTTAAACCGGAGATACATAATAAGACGCTGATGCCCGCCTTGCAAAGTCCCTGGTTTGCACCGCATGTGATTGTTTATATGTTTGCCTATGCGATGCTGGGAGCGGGGGCCGTGGTGGCTGTCTATCTACTGGTCCGGTCGCGAAAGACTGCGATTGAGCCGGGCGTAATGAATCTCTGCGATAACCTGGTCTATGTGGGAACTGCTTTCCTGACTATCGGGATGCTTTTCGGGGCGCTCTGGGCGAAAGAAGCCTGGGGGCATTACTGGAGTTGGGACCCGAAAGAGACCTGGGCAGCAGCGACCTGGCTGGGCAATCTGCTGTATATACACTTCCGATTTCAGAAGAATAAACAGTACAGGTCAGCCCTTGGAATACTGGTGTTCGCTTTTATCTTGCTGCAAGTTTGCTGGTTCGGCGTGAATTATCTGCCTTCGGCACAAGGCAACAGCGTACACGTTTACAATATGGAATAACAAATAAAAAGAAATATCAACTTAAAACATAAACGATATGAAGAAACGGGTGATTGTTTTTTCCGGGCTTCTGTTGGTAAGCTCGATGTGGATGAAAGCAGACGAAAATGAAACATCCAAGGATAAAGAGAATACATTCTCGATGAGTGCGCAGATACGTCCGCGTGCAGAGTACAGGAACGGAGTTTTAAATCCCCGTAGCGAAGGGCAGGAGCCGGCCGGCTTCATCAATAACCGTGCCCGCCTCTCCATGAATTACGAGCGGCAGAACCTCTCGATCGGCCTTTCCGCACAGCACGTAGGCGTCTGGGGACAGGACCCGCAGATCGACAAGAACGGCCGTTTCATCTTGAACGAGGCCTGGGCACAACTCGACTTCGGATACGGCCTCTTTGCTAAACTCGGACGCCAGTCGCTCATCTACGATGACGAACGTATCCTCGGCGGACTGGACTGGAACATCGCCGGCCGTTATCACGACGCCCTGAAACTGGGTTATGAGAACAAACAGAACAAACTTCATCTCATCCTCGCCTTTAACCAGAACGACGAAACTAAAATAGGCGGCACCTTCTACGCCGAGGGCGCGCAACCTTACAAGAACATGCAAACCCTTTGGTACCAGCATATCGGCAGCAAAGAATTTAAAGCCTCTTTCCTTTTCATGAACCTCGGACTGGAAGGCGGCGACCCGAAAGAAAAGGTTTCCGACACCCAGTTCATGCAAACGATGGGAGCAAACCTGTATTACCAGCCGGGCGACTGGACCTTTGGCGGTACCTTTTATTACCAGTCCGGCAAGAATGCGAAGAAACGTGACGTCTCCGCTTTCCTCTGGGCTTTGAATGCCGCCTATAAAATCAATTCGCAATGGAGCGCTGCCCTCGGCAGCGATTACCTGAGCGGTGCAGACAATACGGACGGCCCGGATGCCAAATACACGGCCTTCGACCCGCTGTACGGAACCCATCACAAATTCTACGGCGCGATGGATTATTATTATGCCACCCCGTTTCTGCCGGGTTTCAATCCGGGACTTTGGGACAATCAGGTGAAGCTCGCCTTCAAACCGTCGAAAAAAGTCGACCTGTCGCTTGCCTACCATTATTTCTCCACCACAAGCGATGTAACGATTAAGGGAAAAGACCTCGACCGCGGACTAGGTTCTGAACTCGACCTCCAGGTGGACTGGCAGATTATGAAAGACGTGAAACTCTCCGCCGGTTACTCCACGATGCTCGGAACATCTACGATGGAAGCCGTCAAGGGAGGCAGTAAAGATAGTTGGCAAGACTGGGGATGGTTGTCGATCAACATCAACCCAAGAATATTTATTGCCAAGTGGTAACTTGCAGGTGTCGGAAATGTTCTTATCTTTGTAAGAAACATTTCCGACACTAAATCGATGCTGAATGAATATAACCGATATCTTTCAAATACCGTTGTTCCGGAATTTCACGCAGAAGATGCAGGAAGACTTCCTGGAAAATCTGGAATACACACTAGAGAACCATCCGAAAGGAAAAACGATTATCCACCAGGGTTCGCCGTGCCAGGCCATACACGTTCTGCTCGAAGGTAAACTGAACGTAGACGTAGTCGATGTCTCGGGAGGCGAAGTCAGGGTAGAGGTCATCAAAGCCCCGCGCACCTTTGCTACTCCGCATGTTTTTGCCGAAAAGAACCAGTTCCCCGCCACCTTCTCGGTCGAGGAAGATGTCGTCCTGATGAAGATTTCCAAAGATTCATTCTTTAAGATGATGCATTCGATGCCCGTGCTCCTTCATAACTTCCTTTGCGTCAGCACCAGTTGCAACAAATGCACCATGACCCGCCTGCGTGTCCTCTCTTTCCGCGGCATCCGCAGCCGTTACATCTATTATCTGATAGACCATCTGAAAGAGGGCGAAGACACGGTCGATATGGAGCACAACCAGGTGCAGCTTGCCGAGTATTTCGGCGTCACGCGGCCCGCCCTTTCCAAAGAAATCAATAAGCTCGTAGACAGCGGTTTCATCCGCATCTCGCGTAACAAGGTGAAGATACTGAACAAGCAGGCCCTTATCAGTATGCTATAAAATTCAGCATATTGCCCCCGCATCCCCTTGCCGGAAAAAATAATCATCGTACATTTGCCTGCGTTACAGAATTGTTGAATGTATGGGAAAAGTACTGATTATTGACGACGAAAAGCAGATTTTAGGTTTACTCTCACGTATCATCGGACTTGAAGGTTACGATGTGTTCCAGGCGTCCACCTGCCGGGCAGGTCTGAAACAACTGGAACAGCAGACCCCCGAAGTCATCCTGTGCGACGTCTGCCTGCCCGACGGCAGCGGCGTTGAACTTGTACGCGAACTAAAGAAGCTGCGCCCCCATTCCGAAGTCATCCTGCTGACCGCCCACGGCAATATCCCCGACGGCGTGCAAGCCATCAAGAACGGTGCTTTCGATTATATCACCAAAGGCGACGACAACAATAAAATCCTCCCCCTGATCGCCAAGGCTATGGAGAAGGCCACCGCCGCCTACCGTCAGGAGAAAGCTGCCGCTTCGCCGGTCGGCCGGCAATATTCGTTCGACACCATCGTCGGCAAATCGCCCGCCATACAGGAGGCGATCGCCCTGGCCCGCAAGGTGGCGCAAACCGATGTACCCGTGCTGCTGACAGGCGAGACAGGCACCGGAAAGGAAGTCTTCGCCCAGTCCATCCACCAACACAGTTCGCGCAGCGGAAAAGCCTTTGTGGCTATCAACTGCTCTTCTTTCAGCCGCGACCTGCTGGAGAGCGAGATGTTCGGCCATAAAGCCGGCGCTTTCACGGGTGCTTTGAAGGAGACGAAAGGACTTTTCGAGGAGGCCGATAACGGCACTATCTTCCTTGATGAAATCGGTGAAATGGCTTTCGACCTGCAAGCCAAGCTGTTGCGTATCCTGGAAACCGGCGAGTTCATCAAGATTGGCGATACACGTCCGGTAAAGGTCAACGTCCGTGTCATTGCCGCCACCAACCGCGATCTTTCCAAAGAGATTGCCGAGGGACATTTCCGCGAAGATTTGTTTTACCGCCTTTCCGTTTTCCAGATACATCTGCCGCCGTTACGGGAACGGTCGGAGGATATTCCGTTGCATGTGAAGGCGTTCGTTGCGGCTTTGTCGGCAAAGATGGGCAAGGAAATCCAGACGATTTCGCCCGATTATATCAACCTGCTGAAAAAATACACCTGGAAAGGAAACGTCCGCGAACTCCGGAATGTGGTGGAACGCAGCCTGATTATTGCGGATGGCGATGTGCTGACGCCGGATTCGTTGCCCCTGAACATTCAGCAACCCAATGCCTCGGCAAACGAAGCCTATGCCGGGTTCGACCTGAGCGGCGTTGAAAAAATGCATATACAGAAAGTCCTGAAATATACGAACGGGAATAAAACCGAAACTTCCCGCCTGCTGGGGATTGGGCTGACTACGCTGTATAGGAAGATTGAGGAATACGGGTTGTAGTTAACTATAACACACCCCCTGCCCCCTTCTCGAGAGGGGAGGGGATACTATCCCAAATATTTTTCCACCTTCTGATAGAACGTCGCCAGATGCGCCCCATCCACAAACCCGTGATGCACGTTGATCGCGACGGGAATAACCAGTTTTCCTTCCCTCGTCACCGCCTTTCCCACGTTCAGTAACGGGTAGCTGCTACCGCTTTCGCGCTCCTGCGTATGTGTCATCGATGTAAAATAAAGGTCGGGCGTCGCGCTCACCAGGATAACACTGTACCGGTTTTCTTCGGACGACAGGTTTTCGGCATTATACGGGTCTCCGTCCTCCGGGATAGAGGCGATGATACGTCGCGCCTCCCGATGGAAGTCCTCAAATCCGGTTATCCATGGAATCCTGACCGTAAAGAATTTCCCGTTCTCCTTCATCCGGATGGGGCATAAGACATCGACAGTCTCGAAATATATTATCTGCCCTTCGTCATCTACTCTGAAGCGCAACTCCTTAATCTCGTTTGCCGCCCGCAAGATGGCGTATAAATAATGTATGAAGAAGGACTGCCCGTTCTTTTTCGCTTTCTCTTTTGCCGCAGTACATTCCACTTCGGAGGTAATAGTGATACACGGATTCAGGAAATTCCGGAAGAAATTAAAGTTATCTTTCCGTTCCCACGTTTCAATATCGACGATTTGTCTTTTCGGAAAGGCCGTTTGCTTATCCATTCTCTACTAAGTTTTATTGATTAGATGCAAAGATAGCTATTTCGTTTTGAAGGAATCTATTTTTTGAAAAGGAAGACTGAAAACTTATTGTAAAATCAATCAATACCGAAATCCTCATAAGATTGATTTTTTATTAATAAAAAAATATATATACTAATAGGGGATTTTTACAATTGAAACATGTTAAATCCTAAATGAATAACCTGCTTGTATCCATTGAAAAACAATCGTGAAAAGTGTTAAGTGCGAATGACTAAATTAATCGTTCCTTTTTTCTAGTCACGTTTAAGTTTTTCTTTAGAAATAATCATATCCGATTAAATAACGCTCATTATGATAAGAAAATCAATCATTCTCTTTGATTTTTTTTGAAATAATATTTGTTTCTTTAATTATTTTTCCTTCCTTTGCAATGACAGGAAAAAAGGAACGTTTTTTCTAGTCATTTTGCTGTTAATAAATATAAACGTAAATATAATTTGACCCCTTGACGGGCCATAACTTAAATCTAATAAAAATGAAACAAAGACAATCTGAACATCCTCCGGATGTTGATAAACAAAAGGAGGAAGCGAGAATAAAAATTAGAGATAACGATAAAATTGTTTTCAAGCAAATCATTTAATACTAGATATGCCGATTTTTTGTCGTGAGACACATACGGCAGCCAAAGCTTTCGATACGAGTATCGAAAGCTTTCTACACAACGAAGGCGCCCCCGATATAAGTATCGAACCAGTTTAAAGGGTTTTTTGTTTCATCGATATAAGTATCGGGGGATTGTGTCTAGAGCGTAATGTTATTGTAAAATATTGAAAATATTTTTACCAGGTACTAAAAGAATAGAAACACATATTTATGACTAAAATACAAACATTTGGAACAAAAACACGGTTGAAGAACAACGAAAGTCTGACGTTCGGTCGTGAAATAGAAACAGCTATCGAAGCCAAAGGCGACGATACACTGGAGATAACCGATATATTTCCCGATTATAAGGCAAAATTGCAGGCGTTTGATGATAGCATTGTCAACGTTGCCAAAAGTTCTATTACCGAACAGATGACTACGGGTAACAAACAGCGTGGTAACCTGCATGTTGCCATACTTATAGAAATAAGAAACGGATTGAGACACTTCGATCAGGATAAGCGAGACGGTGCTTTGCGTCTGAGCGTATTGGCTGATACTTTTACCGGTGCCCAACGGCGCTCGTTCGACGACCAGACAAGTTTCATCAATAACTTTTTGCAGGAACTGGCGTCCGATAAATACAAGGCGGACGCTACTCTCTTAGGTTTGGACGGTTGGATAGCCGAACTTAAAAAAGCGAACGACCTTTGTGCCGAGCTGACATCGAAACGCTCGAAAGAACACTCCGAAAAGAGCGGAAAAGGAAGTACCGAAATGACACGTCCCATTTACGAGAAGGCTTATAACGCATTGGTGGAAAAACTAAATGCCCTGGCACTCGTCAAAGGAGATGATAAATACGCCGAACTGTTCGCATGGTGGAACGCGCGTATCGATCATTACCGTGTCGTCATCTCCGACAGCCTCGGAGCAGGCAAGGGAGGAAAGACAAGCACCGGAACTACCCGCCCGCCATCATCGGGAGGAAGTAGCGGTGGCGACCGTCCTGAAATTGAATAGGAGGTTAGGATTGATAAGGGGGGTAGGCGGAGGCCGCGAGGTTTCCGCCTGCATTTTTGATACGAATTTGATATTCCATATTATGTTTTTTATGTGCTATTTTTGTGATAGTCAATAAAAATCAATGGTTTTCATGGATTTAATTACAAATTATCTTTGAAGAATAGATTTATTACAATAACTTTGCAGATAATATAAAAGCAATGTTTTTCAACTATTCTTCATATGTGGATAAGATGAAACAGAAAATACAATGAATTTATTAAAAGGGTATAACCTGGGTCTAAAATAAAATTATGAAGCGCAACATCGGTATATTTATTTTACTGGAATATTTTACCGGAAAGATATATGCAGGGTGCATCTCTGCGATAAATATTTCTCCGGCAATAGGAGGGAATGTGTTTCATACTGAAAATTCTTCCATGCTGGAAAAGCCATTGAATTTTATCGAACATTATGACCTGCTGATATTCAGTCTCTATTTCCTTGCTTCCATCATTGTTGCATTACTTACAATCATCTATATCAGGCATATAAAATCGAAGATGCGGACCCGCGAATATAAATTGCTTCTTAAATATCGTGATTTATTCGACAACATGCCTATCCCATATTTGCGGTGTAAAATCCGGAGCGACAGGGAGGCGCCCGACCTTTTGGTGCTCGATGTTAATAAAGCTTTTAATGAAAAGGTACTGCCGAAAATAGATATCCTGCATAAAAATAGAGAACAACTGGAACAGACTTCATTGGGATCAATGGAGCGGTTTCTGGATATTTCTCAAGAAATATTGATTACGAAAGAAACGCATAGGGGTGAATATTTGATAAACGGATCTTATTATACAGTTATAATCCGTCTATCGGAAGAAGAAGATGTAGTGGATGTGTTCTTTGTCGATGTGACGAAGCTGAAAAATTACCGCGAAAATCTCGAACTGGTGAATTATAAACTGTCGATAGCGATAGAGGCTGCCAATATGGTCTGCTGGTATTATGATATAAAGAATGATATATTCTCCGTAAAAAAGATGGTGGCCGAATATGATTCGTTGACCGGAAAGACACACCGGAGGCTGGTTGAAGATAAAAAAGTCCCGCTGGAAACGGCTTTGATGCTGGTGCATACCGATTTCCGTGAGCAGGCGAGGGAGTTGTTCAGGCAATTAATCAGTGGAGAGATATGCAGGGGACATCTCGAATACCAGTTGAGCGATCTGAATATATATAACGACAAGGAAGTCTCATGGGAAGAGATGCTGGTTGAGGTCGAGTACGACAGCAAAGGGAATGTTATTGCCCTCGACGGTATTTTCATGCCTATCACGGAACAAAAATTGCTGGAACAGAGCCTACGTGATGCTCTCACTGCCGCCGAAGAGGCCAACCGGTTGAAATCCGCCTTCCTGGCGAATATGAGCCATGAGATACGGACGCCGCTGAATGCGATCATCGGTTTTTCCAATTTGTTGATTAACGTTGAGACGGAAGAAGAAAAGAGGGAGTATATCGGGATTATCGAAAGTAACAACGCGCTGCTGCTGAAACTGATTAATGATATTTTCGACCTGGCAATGATTGATGCGGAAACGCTCGACTTTAACGAATCGAGGACTTGTATAAACCATATTATCGACGAGATTGCGACGTCTGCCCGGATGACGAACAGAAATAAGGATGTGCAGATTATCTCCAGCAAAGGTTTGATGGAATGTTATGCTGTCATTGCCAAACACCGTTTGATGCAGGTGCTGACCAATCTGATGAACAACTCCATGAAGTTTACGGAGAAGGGAACTATAACGGTTGGTTATGAATATAACCAAAGGGAGAGCCTGTTGAAGTTTTTTGTCAGGGATACGGGTATCGGCATTCCTAAAAATAAGGTGAAAGATATATTCCATCGTTTCACAAAGCTGAATACATTTATTCAGGGAAGCGGTTTAGGCCTGAGTATATGTGAAATGATTGTTCATAAGCTAGGTGGTAGGATATGGGTGGATTCGGAAATAGACAGAGGTACCTGTTTCTGGTTCACCGTACCTTACCAATTTACCGAATAATATTTTTTTTTGATTTTAAGTTATTAGGTCGTGAGACCTGCTGTAGCCAGATATGTCGTGAGATATAGGCTACCTTTACTTTTATTAAAGCCCCGGGCCCTATACAAGCCGGGGCTTTATTTTTATTCTCTCACTCTCTTTTTCATCTTTCCGTTTTAGTATACTTTACCGTTTTGACAGGACGACCTTTTCAAAATGGAAGGGTTGCCTCTTCCGACGTTATGCTGCGTTTTTCTGATAAGTATTTGTGATACAGGTTTTAACATGTTGTTGTCTCCGCTTTGGCACGGCTTTGGCATATAGAAGGGCAAAATGATTTGTATAAACGATTAAAAGACAAAGCTATGTTAGAGAATGAAATTGTATCATTTATTTTTTTATGTGCGGTAGGTAGCCTTTGCTACTGGTTTTTTTTCAAGTGTGTAGATTGGTTCGAAAAGATTTAAAGGAAGGAGGAGAGATATGTTCGTAGCACTGTTTATACTCTGCCTGGTTATCTTCGGGTATCTGATGTATGTGTTGATTAAGCCCGAAAAGTTTTAAACAAATAATGATGGTAAAAAGATGAATACGGAATTATTAGGTAGCATCGCGCAAATAGTACTCATGGTCGTGCTGGCCTACCCGCTGGGGAAGTACATTGCAAAAGTTTATAAAGGGGAGAAGACCTGCCTGGACTTCATCGCCCCGGTGGAAAGATGGATTTTTAAACTGTGCGGCATCGACCCGAACGTGGAAATGAGTTGGAAGAGCTTCCTCAAAGCATTGCTGACCATTAACCTGTTTTGGTTTTTCTGGGGAATGTTCCTGCTGTATTTCCAGCAGTACCTGCCGTTGAACCCCGACGGCAATGCGAGCCAGTCGTCGCACCTGTCGTTTAATACCTGTATCAGTTTCATGGTGAACTGTAACTTGCAGCATTACAGCGGCGAGAGCGGGTTGACTTATTTTACACAGTTGTTTGTCATCATGCTCTTCCAGTTTATTACGGCGGCAACGGGTATGGCGGCCCTGGCGGGAGTTTTCAAGGCGATGGCATCGAAATCGACCCATACGATCGGTAACTTCTGGAATCTGCTGATGAAGAGTAGTACACGTATCCTGCTGCCGTTGGCGCTGGTGGTTGGTTTTATCCTGATTATAGAAGGTACGCCGATGGGATTCGACGGCAAGATGAAACTGACGACGCTGGAAGGACAGGAACAACTTGTTTCGCAAGGTCCGGCTGCCGCAATCATCCCGATCAAACAATTGGGAACGAATGGCGGTGGTTACTACGGGGTTAACTCTTCGCATCCGTTGGAAAACCCGACTTACCTGACGAATATGGTGGAATGCTGGTCCATCCTTATCCTGCCGATGGCGATGGTGTTTGCATTGGGATTCTATCTGAAACGGAAGAAACTCGCCTATTCGATATTCGGAGTGATGCTGTTTGCCTACCTCGTGAGTGTCGGCATCAATACATACTATGAAACGAAAGGGAACCCGATGATCTCGGCGATGGGAATCGACCAGCAGGCCGGTGCCATGGAAGGAAAGGAAACCCGCCTCGGTCCGGCTGCCACCGCTTTGTGGAGTTGCACGACGACGGTGACTTCCAACGGTTCCGTGAATGGCATGCATGATAGCACGATGCCACTGTCGGGGATGATGGAGATGTTGAATATGCAGATTAATACCTGGTTCGGCGGTGTAGGCGTGGGATTCATGAACTATTACGCTTTCCTGATTATCGCCGTCTTTATCAGCGGGTTGATGGTCGGGCGCACGCCTGAGTTCCTGGGAAAGAAAGTGGAGGCACGCGAGATGAAGATTGCGACGATTGTGGCGCTGGCTCATCCGTTCGTTATCCTGATCGGCACGGCGGTGGCATGCTATTATTGGGTATATAATCCGGCCTTTGTGGAGGCGGAAGGAGGGTGGCTGAATAATCCGGGCTTCCACGGGTTCAGCGAGATGCTTTACGAATATACGTCGGCTTCGGCAAACAACGGGTCGGGATTTGAAGGACTGGGCGATAATACCTATTTCTGGAACTTCACGACTGGTCTGGCACTGATTATCAGCCGTTATCTCCCTATCGTCGGGCAGGTTGCCATTGCGGGACTGCTGGCACAAAAGAAATATATCCCGGAAAGTGCAGGGACATTGAAGACAGATACGGCCACATTTGCCGTGATGACGTTCAGCGTAATCTTTATCGTTGCCGCCCTGTCTTTCTTCCCTGCGTTGACGCTGGGGCCGATAGCGGAATATTTCTCGATATATTAATAACGATTGATTGAATTAATACGTATCACAGTTTATTAAATGATGAATGTTTATTAGTAAAAACTGATTGTAACTTTTTCCCCTCTTGAGAGGGGGCAGGGGGTGTGTCATATCTCAGCCTGTAAACCGGCTTTATCATGCTACCCTCAGTATAAATTAAACTATTTCCATGTTAATGCATTTTAAGTCTGCTTTATTGATATGTGTTAACACACCCCCTACCCCCTCTCGAGAGGGGAGAAGTTACTCCCGGCACTATAAGCATCTAGCTGATATTTTCCGGTATATGAAATTAACTCTGTCAATAGATATACAATTTATATCGAAACATAAAAAGAATAAGTTATATGAAAAATAATAAAGCCGCTTCCCTGTTTCCCAGGGAGCTTGTTATAGAAAGTTTGAAGCAATCGTTCGTGAAGCTGAACCCGAAGACGATGTTCAGGAATCCAATCATGTTTATCGTGGAGGTTGTCACGTTCGTAATGCTCTTTGTCACCATCTGGTCCGCTGCGACGGGCGATCACGCGCAGGGTTCGTTCGGATACAATATGTTGGTTTTCATTGTGCTATTTGTCACCTTGCTCTTTGCCAATTTTGCCGAGGCAATAGCCGAAGCACGCGGCAAAGCGCAGGCAGACAGCTTACGGAAAACCCGTGAGGAGACACCTGCCAAACTAATCGGTGCGAATGGCTGTATCACGACAGTCAGCAGTTCGCAACTGAAGAAAGGCGATATTTTTATCTGCGAGGCAGGCGATACCATCCCTTCCGACGGTGAGATTATCGAAGGACTCGCCTCTATCGACGAAAGTGCCATCACAGGCGAATCGGCGCCGGTCATCCGCGAGGCAGGCGGCGATAAAAGTTCGGTAACGGGCGGTACGAAAGTTTTGTCCGACCAGATACGTGTGAAAGTGACTACGCAGCCGGGCGAAAGTTTCCTTGATAAGATGATCGCCCTGGTTGAGGGCGCTTCCCGCCAGAAAACACCCAATGAGATTGCGTTGACCATCCTGCTGGCAGGTTTTACGTTGGTGTTCGTGGTTGTCTGCGGGACGTTGAAGCCGATGGCTGATTATTCGAATACGCAGATTACGATTGCTGCCTTTATCTCCTTGTTCGTCTGCCTGATTCCGACGACGATCGGTGGACTGCTTTCTGCTATCGGCATCGCGGGCATGGACCGTGCCTTGCGTGCAAATGTAATTACCAAATCCGGTAAGGCTGTGGAGACGGCGGGCGATATCGACACACTGCTACTCGATAAAACAGGAACGATCACGATTGGCAACCGTAAGGCAACTCAGTTCTATCCTGTAAAATGGATTGACGAACAGGCATTTGTTCAGGCTTGCCTGATGGCATCCTTATCCGACGAAACGCCTGAGGGCAAGTCTATCGTGGAACTGGGACGCGAAAAGGGTGTCCGCATCCGCGACCTGAGTACGTCGGGTTCCCGCATGATTAAATTTACGGCGGAAACGAAATGTTCAGGCGTCGACCTGAAAGACGGAACACGTATCCGCAAAGGAGCTTTCGATGCCATCCGCCGGATGAGCGAGGCTGCCGGAAATAAATATCCGGAGGAAGTAGCCGAACTGGTGGAAAAGATTACCAGCAACGGAGGGACGCCGCTGGTCGTTTCGCAGGATGATTTTATTATCGGTGTGATTGAGTTGCAGGATATTATCAAGCCGGGAATACAGGAACGTTTCGAACGCCTCCGCAAGATGGGTGTCAAGACCGTTATGGTGACAGGCGATAACCCGCTGACTGCAAAATATATCGCTGAAAAGGCTGGCGTAGACGATTACATTGCCGAAGCCAAGCCGGAAGATAAAATGAACTATATCAAGAAGGAGCAGGAAGCCGGAAAACTGGTCGCCATGATGGGTGACGGAACGAACGACGCTCCCGCACTGGTCCAGGCAAACGTCGGTGTCGCCATGAACAGCGGTACGCAGGCAGCCAAGGAGGCCGGAAATATGGTGGACCTCGACAACGACCCGACCAAGCTCATCGAAATCGTTGAAATCGGCAAACAGTTACTGATGACGCGCGGAACGCTGACCACATTCAGCATCGCGAACGATGTTGCCAAGTATTTTGCCATTGTGCCGGCTTTGTTCATGGTCGCTATCCCGCAGTTGGCAGCATTGAATATCATGCACCTGCATAGTCCGCAAAGCGCGATACTCAGTGCAGTTATTTTCAATGCGCTCATCATCCCGGCTTTGATTCCGTTGGCATTGCGCGGTGTCGCTTACAAACCGATCGGGGCTTCCGCCCTGCTTCGCCGCAACCTGCTCATCTATGGGGTAGGAGGGATAATTGCTCCGTTCGTCGGCATCAAGCTGATCGATTTGGTGGTAAGCATGTTTATGTAATCATTAATAATAAAATAAAGAACAAACAAGTATGATATCAACTCTTTTCAAATCATTTAAACTGACAATAGCATTCAGTCTGTTGTTTAGTATCTGCTACATCTTCGTCTTATGGATTTTTGCACAGATAGCAGGTCCGAATAAAGGTAACGCCGAAGTTCTTGAACTCAATGGCAAAGTCGTGGGAGCCGCAAACGTAGGCCAGAACTTCACGGAGGACATCTATTTCTGGGGACGCCCCTCTTGTGCGGGCGATGGCTACGATGCTTCTTCTTCCGCCGGAAGTAACAAAGGCCCTTCCAACGAAGAATACCTTTCGGAAGTCAAAGCCCGCATCGACACTTTCCTCATTCATCATCCTTATCTGACACGTGAGGAAGTGCCCGCCGAAATGGTCACCGCCAGCGCTTCCGGACTCGACCCCGATATCTCCCCGAAAGCCGCCTATGCACAGGTACAACGTGTCGCACAGGCGCGCGGCCTCTCGCCCGAAAGCGTCATGGCCCTGGTGAGTGCTAATACCGAAGGACCCTTATTAGGTTTGTTCGGCCCGGAGAAGGTTAATGTCCTGAAATTGAATATCGCTTTGGAAAAGGCCGAAAAAAATAAATAACAATCGTATCGAAATACCAAACGCAGGGTAAAAATCATCAGATAAACGTATTTATGGGCAAATACCTAGGTAAAAACGCATAAAAACAACTATTTATGGGTTAAATCGGCGGCGTAGCCTCAAAATAAATATATCGAATGATGAATACCCTGGTAAAAATGCATAAAACAATGAATATATCTATAAAACGCATAGTAACGGCGTTTCTGTTACTGTTTTTTACCTCTTTTACATGCGTCATGGCTCAAAAAGACGATAGCGGAGCCACATTTACCGTGCAAGGGGACCTTCTGAGTTCGTATCTTTGGAGAGGGTTCTATCAAACGGGAGCAAGTTTCCAGCCGACCCTCGCTTTTAGCGTCGCCGGCTTCTCTCTGACAGCGTGGGGATCGACCGATTTCGACGGTTATAAATCTTCGGAAGGTGCCGCCAACAAGGAAATCGACCTGACGGCCGCCTATACCTTCGGCAACTCCGGACTTACCCTCTCCATCGCCGACCTGTGGTGGGCGGGACAGGGAGCGAACAAATACTTCAACTTCAAAAGCCATGAAACCGCCCATCATTTCGAGGCCGGACTGGCTTATACGCTTCCCGTGGAGAAATTTCCCCTCTCCGTTGCCTGGTATACGATGTTTGCCGGACAGGACAAGGACGAGGACGACAATCAGAACTATTCTTCCTACGTCGAACTCAACTATCCGTTCCGTGTGAAAATGGTCGACATGACCGCCACCTGCGGTTTCCTTCCCTATACCTCTTACGGAGTTTATACGGGGGCGAAGACCAACGACGGATTTGCTGTTACCAACGTCGCGCTGAAAGGAAGTACCGCTATAAAGTTCAGCGATTCATTCTCTTTGCCTATATTTGCGCAGGCTATTTGGAATCCCCGTATGGAAGATGCACATCTGGTCTTTGGCATTTCACTAAGACCGTGGTAATCTGAAACAAGCAACTCATGGACAGAGAACAGAGCGTACAACACTTTTTAGATTTGCTGAAAAAATCCCGCCGCGGAAATTTCAAGATATACATCGGCATGATTGCCGGTGTGGGGAAAACCTACCGTATGTTGCAGGAGGCACACGAATTGCTTCGGAGCGGTATCGACGTGCAGGTAGGTTACGTGGAAACACACGGCAGGGTTGAAACGGAGGCGTTGGTCGAAGGTTTACCTTTGATACCGCGTCGCCGGTCATTTTATAAGGGGAAAGAAGTGGAGGAGATGGATTTGCAGGCTATCCTGAATATCCATCCGGAGGTCGTGATAGTAGACGAGCTGGCGCACACCAACATCGAAGGTAGCAAGAACGAAAAGCGCTGGCAGGACGTTTCGGACATTTTGGAGGCAGGTATCAGCGTCATCACCGCCGTCAATATCCAGCATCTGGAAGGGTTGAACGAGGACGTGCAGGATATCACCGGCATCGAGATAAAGGAACGCATCCCCGACAGTGTCCTGGAACAGGCGGACGAGGTGGTGAATATCGACCTGACAGCCGACGAATTGGTGAAACGCCTGACAGCCGGAAAAATATACAAGCCGGAAAAGATTCAGACGGCGCTGAACAACTTCTTCAAGTCCGAAAATATTCTCCAGTTGCGTGAACTTGCCTTGAAGGAGGTTGCGTTACGTGTCGAGAAGAAGGTGGAGAGCGCGGTCCCCGTCAATACAGGTGTCCGGCATGAAAAATTCCTGGCTTGTATCAGCAGTCAGGAGAAGACGCCGCGAAAGGTCATCCGCAAGGCTGCCCGGCTGGCTACCCGCTACAACACGAAGTTCTTTGTTCTCTACGTGCAGACGCCCCGCGAAAGTATCGACCGCATCCCGTTGGCAAACCAGCGTTACCTGTCGAATCATTTCAAGCTGGCGGCCGAACTGGGAGGCGAAATCATACAAGTGCAGTCCAGAAGTATTCCCGACAGCATTATCGAAGTATGCCGCGAAAAGCAGATTTCGACCGTCTGTATCGGGAAGCCTGCCTTTACGCTTGTTTCCGTGTTCCGTGCCTGTTTCCAATACCGGAAATTGCTGAATAGCTTGTCGCAAATGAATATTGACCTGATAATATTGGCATAATATGTTACAGTCTGTTAGTCTGAAGATTAAAACGAAGCTCACCTATGGTATAGGTCTGCTGTTTGCAATGATTGTCCTGCTGGGCGGTCTTTCGGTAAAGAATATCTACCGCATGTCGGCGGATACGCAGAATATCCTGGCGGATAATTACAATACGCTCCTGTATTCGCGCCGTATGCTGGATGCCCTCGAACGTATCAAGACCGACCCGGTGGCGCGTACCGAGTTCGAAAAGAACCTGAACCTGCAAAAGGAGAATATAACGGAAGTGGACGAGAATGCCGCGACCACCCATCTGATCACGCAATACGAATCCATGAAAAAGGATATGAACGACGCCTCCATCCAACGTGTCCGCATGGCGTTGAACGAGGTGATGAGCCTGAACATGGCTTCCATCTACCGGAAAAGCCAGGTGGCGGAGCATACGGCACATGAAGCCTTATTGTGGATTTGCATCCTCGGCATCACCTGCATCCTGATAGCCTTTGCCTTCCTGATCCGCCTCCCCCGGTCCATCAACACGCCGATCCACAAGCTGACGGACGGTATCATGGAGATTGCCAACCATAATTATGAGAAGCGCCTCGACCTCGGGAAATATGAAGAGTTCGCCGCCGTCGCCAACTCCTTCAACCGGATGGCGGAACGGCTGACCGAATACCGTAAAAGTACGCTGGCGGATATTATCCAGGGGAAAAAATACATCGAAGCCATCGTCAACAGCATCACCGAGCCGATCATCGGACTGGACGGGAACCGTAAAATACTTTTCGCCAACGATGTCGCCCTGACAATCCTCAATCTGAAACGTGAAAATGTCATCGGCAAGTCAGCCGCCGAACTGGCGCTGAAAAACGATCTCCTGCGACGCCTCGTGCGCGAACTGGTGCAACCCGACGAAAAGAAGGAGCCTCTCAAAATTTATGCTGATAACAAAGAAAGTTATTTCAAGGTACAATACATTCCCATCCATTTGACGGACGGGCAGAAAGACGTCAGCCAATACGTCGGCGACGTTATCCTCCTGAAAAACATCACCGAGTTCAAGGAACTGGATTCGGCAAAGACGACCTTCATCTCGACCATCTCTCATGAACTGAAAACACCTATTTCAGCCATCATGATGAGCCTCAAACTCCTGGAAGACCAGCGGGTAGGCGATATGAACAACGAACAGAAGGCGCTTGCCGAAAGCATTAAGGAAAGCAGCGACCGCCTGCTCGAAATAACCGGCGAACTGCTCAAAATGACGCAGGTGGAAACCGGAAAACTGCAACTGAACCCGAAAATCACCAAGCCAATCGAACTGATAGACTATGCCATCAAGGCGAACCGTGTGCAGGCGGAGCGTTTCGGCTGCCATATAGAGGTCGAGTATCCGGAGAAAATCTCCAAACTCTTTGTCGACAGCGAAAAGATAGCCTGGGTCTTGACAAATCTTTTGTCGAACGCCATCCACTACACGCCGGAGAACGGCCGCATCATCATCGGTGCCCGCCAGGAAGGCAAAGTCGTGGAGATATTCGTCCGCGATTTCGGCAAGGGCATCGACCCGCGTTACCACCAGAGTATCTTCGACCGTTACTTCCGCGTTCCCGGTACGAAAGTGCAGGGTAGCGGCCTCGGACTGGCTATCAGCAAGGACTTCGTCGAAGCTCATGGCGGAACCATCCGCGTGGAAAGCGAAATAGGAAAGGGCAGTACCTTTATCGTTTCATTTAATGTCTGATAATAAGTAAGAAAACACAGTAAACAATCATGAAAGTATTAAAATTTGGCGGTACATCTGTCGGCTCGGCCCGACGGATGAAGAACGTCGTATCTATCATATCCGGCGGTGAACCTAAAATTGTCGTCTTATCGGCGATGGCCGGAACAACTAATTCGCTGGTCGACATCACCCGTTGCTTCTATCGCAAGGAGGTCGATGAGGCAAATAAAATCATTACCCGCCTTGAACAGGCTTATGCCGGTCATATCGAGGATTTATATACCTCTGTCGCCTATAAGGAAAAGGCGCTGGAACTGGTAACGGAACGTTTCAATGAAATATGGGCGTTTGCCGGTACTCCTTTTACCGTCTTCGATGAAAAGGTGGTGCTGGCGCAGGGTGAATTGATTTCCACCGGCATGATGCATCTTTACCTGCAAGAGCAGGGAATGAAGTCGGCATTGCTTCCGGCTCTCGATTTTATGCGGATAAATGCCGACGGTGAGCCGGATATGTCCTACATCGAAGAGCATCTCGGAACACTGCTGTCCCGCTTCCCGGACACGGATATCTTTATTACTCAGGGTTTCATCTGCCGGAACGCATATGGCGAGACGGATAACCTGCAACGCGGGGGAAGCGATTACAGTGCCTCCCTGATCGGAGCGGCCGTCCATGCCAGTGAAATACAGATATGGACGGACATCGACGGTATGCATAACAACGACCCGCGCGTGGTAAACCATACCGCTCCTGTCCGTCAGCTTAACTTTGAAGAGGCGGCGAAGCTGGCTTATTTCGGAGCGAAGATACTCCATCCTTTTTGCATCCGCCCGGCAAAGGAAAGCAATATCCCGGTCCGCCTGCTGAACTCCCTGCAACCCGATGCTCCCGGAACATTAATCTCGAATACAGCGGAGAAGGGCAGGATCAAGGCGGTAGCAGCGAAAGACAATATCGTCTTCATCAAAATGAAGTCGTTGAATATCCTGCCGCCTCATAAGTTCCTGAGCACGGTGTTCGATACATTCGCCCGCTACAAAACGGCCGTCGATATGGTGACGACTTCCGACATAGGCATCTCCGTGACGACCGACAATCCCGAACATTTGCAGGAAATAGTGGGCAGCCTGGAGAAATATGCAACGATCAGTGTCGAAAAGGATATGGTAATCGTCTGCGTGGTCGGCGACCTTGAATGGCAGAATGTCGGCTTCGAGGCAAGAATCATAGATGCATTGAAAGATATCCCCGTGCGGATGATTTCTTACGGGGGAAGCAGCAGCAACGTCTCCCTGGTGATGAAGTCCGCCGATAAAACGCGTGCATTGCAGGCACTGAGCTCCCGCCTGTTCCCGAAACCGGATGAGACGGAAGCGATTGGTGCCTGAAAACAGAAGCGTGCCAAAAAGAGGCTGACCTCTGTTTTGACACGCTTCCTTGTTGTTCAGGAAACCTTACGGATAAGGTTTTTCTTTATTTCTTTTCTTTCAGTAAGTCACGTATTTCAGTCAGCAACTGAACATCGGCTGGCGGAGCGGGAGGGGCGGCAGGCGCTTCTTCCGTTTTCTTTTTATTCAGGGCATTCATCCCCTTTACCATCATAAAGATAGCAAACGCAATAATGATAAAGTCGAAAGTCACCTGTATAAAATTCCCGTAATTGATTGTGACGGCAGGCGTAATGACTTTATCGCCTTCCATAACCGCCTGTTTCAGCACGATTTTTAAATCGGTAAAGTTGACTCCACCCACCAGTAACCCTACGGCAGGCATGATAATATCTCCAACGACCGAAGATACGATTTTTCCGAAAGCACCACCAATGATGATACCGACAGCCATGTCAACGACGTTGCCGCGCATGGCAAACTGTTTAAATTCTTGTAAAAACTTTCCCATACATATTCGCCTTTTTTATGTTATAACCATAAATGATTGCATTTGGTTGCGAATATACAAAGTTTAGTTAAAATATCAGGCAAGAATTAGCTTTTCTATATCTTCATCTACGGTGTTGATGGTTCCGATGCCGAAGTTTTCAACCAGTACCTTCGCCACGTTCGGTGAAAGAAATGCCGGCAACGTCGGTCCCAGGTGAATGTTCTTAACGCCCAGGCTCAGCAACGCCAGCAGGACGATAACCGCCTTCTGTTCATACCACGCAATATTATATACAATCGGCAGCTCGTTGATATCTTCCAGTCCGAAAGCCTCCTGCAACTTCATGGCGATGACGGCTAATGAATAACTGTCATTGCATTGTCCGGCATCCAGCACGCGGGGAATGCCGCCGATGTCGCCGAGTGGCAGCTTATTGTAACGGTATTTGGCACAGCCGGCCGTCAGGATTACGCAGTCGGAAGGCAGTTCGCTGGCGAACTCCGTATAGTAATTGCGGCTTTTCATTCGTCCGTCGCAGCCGGCCATCACGACGAATTTACGGATGGCACCGCTCTTAACGGCGTCGATTACCTTATCGGCCAACGCCATAACCTGGTTATGGGCAAATCCTCCGGTGATCTGTCCGTGCTCGATTTCTTTGGGCGCGTCACATCGTTTGGCATGGGCTATGATTTCCGAGAAGTCTTTCGTCCTGCCGTCTTCCCTTGACGGAATATGTTTCCATCCCGGAAAGCCTGTCGAGTTGGTTGTATACACACGGTCTTTATAAGAAGCTCCTTCCAGTGGCGGAACGATACAGTTGGTCGTGAACAGGATGGGTCCGTTGAAGCTCTCGAACTCTTCCCGTTGTTTCCACCAGGCATTTCCGTAGTTACCGACAAAATGTTTGTATTTCTTGAAGGCTGGGTAATAGTTGGCCGGAAGCATTTCGCTATGCGTATATACATCGACTCCGGTTCCTTCCGTTTGTGCAAGCAGCTCTTCCATATCTTTCAGGTCATGGCCGCTAATCAGAATGGCCGGATTGTTGCGTACACCGATGTTTACCTGTGTGATCTCCGGATTACCGTAACTGCTGGTATTGGCCTTGTCGAGTAATGCCATTGCTTTTACACCGTAACTGCCGGTTTCCAAAACGAGTGCCGTCAATTGTTCGGCCGAAAGGTCTTTCCGCAGAGTTTCGGCAAGGGCATGCTGTATGAAAGCATGTAAATCCTTTTCCTCGAATCCCAGATTGCCGGCATGTTCGACATAAGCTGCCATTCCCTTTAAGCCGTAGATGATGAGTTCTTTCAGGGAACGGATATCGGGATTGGCTTCACGCAACACACCGACCGTAAGGGCTTTTCCTTCGAAAGTACTTTCGTTGCCTTTCCAGACCAGTTCATCGATGACCGGCAGTTCGATGCCGTATCCGGTCGCCTCTTCTTTTAGCTGCTCCCTAAACTTCAAGCCATTGACAATTCGGCCGGTAATACTCTCTATATCGAAGTTCGCATTTGTTATAGTAGAAAAGAGCGCATCGACAACGAAACGGTTGATATGCGCGGGAACTTCTACTCCGGCATTCCGTAACAGGGTAGCCACAACGGAAACACCTTTGGTGACAAATAAAAGCAGGTCCATCCGGTTGGCCGTTTCATCATCCTTCCCGCAGACACCCTTGATAGTACAACCGGTACCTTTCGCAGCTTCCTGACACTGAAAACAAAACATTTTTGCATCCATACTATTCTATAATTTATTGGTTTATATTATTCCGAAACAAAAGTAGGACAGGCCGGTCTCTTATATTGTACCAAATGTTACAAACGCGGATATTTCTTTGATAAACGCGGTCATACTTTCATTTGGATACGGGGGAAACATGTGTCGGTTCCTATGTCATTTTATTTATCTGCTGATGTAAGTTGTTGCCGACGTCCTCGACAATATTGCCGACACTGTCGAAAGCTTTGCCGACGTCGTCGATTATTTTGCCGACAGCGTCGGCAACAACTTACATCAGCAGGAGAATAAGGTTTCTTCCGTATCTTTTCCTATATTTGCCTGTATATATAATTGAATAAGTCTGTATATATAAATGAACATGATAGCAATTCTTTCTAAATCCATATTATTCCGGAATATCCCGGAATCAGACATTTCCGGTTTGTTGGAGACAACGGCTTACCGGGTCGCATCTTACCGCCCAAAGGACATTATAGCTTTGCAGGGAACGCCATGCAATTATCTGATGATCGTGTTGAACGGACTTTTGCAGGGACAGATGGTGAATGATGCGGGTAAACTCGTTGTTATTGAAGAATTGGAAGCGGCTCAGTTGTTAGCCCCCGCTTTTTTATATGCCCCAAAAAACAATTTGCCGGTAAATATCATCGCCATGGAGCCGTCAGAGATTTTATTTATCCATCGGGATGATTTTACCGTGTGGATGCAGCAGAACAGGCAGCTTCTTCAAAACTTCCTGATGCTGATATCCGGCAGGAGCCATTTCCTGAGTGACAAGATTATGTTCTTGTCTTTGAAGAATATAAAGAATAAGATAGCGGATTATTTGCTTCATAAACTGCCGGACGCGTGGTCTACGGTGATTCATCTGACCGATACTCAGCAGGAGATAGCCGATTCATTTGGTGTGACCCGTCCTTCGTTGGCACGTGCATTGGCAGAGATGGAGCAGGAAGGAATTATTTCTATAGACAGGAAAGTGATAACGATTTGTAACATGCAGCTTTTGCGGCAGATGGGGCAATAAAGCATCCAATCGGAAACAGTTTTGCCAGCCAATATCCTTAATAAGGATTAAAAGAAATTAATCCGTCAGACTGATATACCGACTTCGGTCAGCTTTTAATTATCTTCGTAACTGAATTTTAGAACAGTGCCACAAACCGACCCGGAAATGGACTTAACCATAAAAGGGGAAGAGGAAGATGTGAAAGGGAATAAAGTTTAAAACTGGAGAATTTCGATAAGCAGAATATCACTTTGGGAACATCTGTCCAGTTGAACGATAAAGGTCGTCTTTGTCTGAATGTATTTCCCGGAAGTGGAATGAGTCTGAAAATAACGGTTGGTAATGATACTGTAGAACAAGAATATAGTTATGATTTAAAACCTCATACATGGAATGCCCTTGATATAGATTTGGCCGGACTTCTTATTAAAACAGAAGGGAAGATTAACCGGATTAATTTATCCTGTGCTCCCGGAGGACGGACGCTTTATCTTGATCATATTTATTTTTGTGAAGAAAGTGAAGGTGAGGGAGAAGAACCATCTGAACCGGAAGAACCAGTCGGACCTACTGTAGCTGCTCCTACTCCTTTACAGGCAGAAAGCAGAGTTGTTTCGGAAACTCCGGCTATAAAGATGGCAAGTATCGAGCAGAGATGGAACTCATTGGATATACTTCTGTTTGATTATCAGAAATATATTAATATGGCAAATCTTTATTTTATCCGGCTGGAATCGAATAAACCCACAATTTTCTAAGAAAAGAGTGGGTTTATTTTTTTAAGTAATCTATACCGGACCAGGTATTACTTATTCAGGAAAGAACTTTTCATTCTGGCAATATCAGTCAGATAATCCTGCAAATCCTGTTCATGTTCTTCTTCCATAGCCAGGATATGTTTGGCTATTTCGCAGGTAGTAAAGTCTTTGCCATCTGTAAATTCGGCAATTTGCTGGTATCTGACAATGGCGCAACGTTCTGAAGCGACATTCTGGTTCAGCAGGCTGACAACATCGAAGTCATTTGGTACGTCATATTTGCATCTGGCCAGTTCGAACCATTGTTTCGGATCGAGAACGGGAACACCTTCCAGTTCGATGATACGGTCGGCCAATAGTTTGGCATGGCCTAACTCTTCGTTGGCATGTTCTTCAAATTCAGCCTGTACGTTTGCACGCATAGCACCTTCTGCAACCAAAGCGCCTACCCAATATTGATAGTATGCTAACCATTCTTCTGATAATGCAGCGTTAAGCTGTGATAACAAACTTTCTACGTCTAGTTTTTTCTGTAGAATCTTAACACTTTCTTTTGCCATAATTGTAAAATTTAGTTTAGTATAATGCTCGTTCGTACTGTTCAAACAATACTGCCGTGTGTTTGTTCATACTAAACTAAATTGGAATGGTAATTTATTATTTTTTCTATTATGTTAGATGTAGGCTTTCCGGTAGAGAGCAAGAAGATCTTCGACGGTAACGTCTCTCGGATTGCCGGGAGTACATACATCTGCATAAGCTGATTGGGCCAGTTGCTCCAGATCTTCTTCCTTTACTCCAATCTCGCTTAGTTTCTGTGGAATGCCGATTTTCAGGGATAGTTGTTTGACGGATTCTACTGCTGCGATAGCTGCCGTTTCATCGTTCATTCCTTGTATGTTGCATCCCATTGCTTGTGCTATTTTCTTATATTTCTGAATGGAAGAAGGCATATTATATTCCATCACATAAGGAAGTAACAAAGCATTGGCAACTCCATGAGGTATGTTATAGAAAGCTCCCAGGGGATGAGCCATTCCGTGTACGGCTCCTAATCCGACGTTACTGAATCCCATACCTGCAATATATTGAGCTACTGCCATACCATTACGCGCTTCAAGATCATGGCCGTTGGCAACGGCTGCGGGAAGATGGCGGGCAATCATTTCAATGGCTTTCAGTTCAAACATATCTGACATTTCCCAGGAACCTTTGGTTATATAACCTTCGATAGCATGGGTGAGCGCATCCATACCGGTCGCAGCAGTGAGCGATTTGGGCATGGAACTCATCAGCTCTGCATCGACGATTGCCAGGACTGGAATATCATTCGGGTCTACACAGACCATTTTCTTGACATTCTCTTCGTCGGTAATCACATAGTTGATAGTTACTTCTGCTGCTGTTCCTGCCGTAGTTGGCAAAGCTATAATAGGAACGGATTTGTTTTTGGTATTGGCTACACCTTCCAGTGAAACGACATTTGAGAATTCAGGGTTATTAGTAATAATCCCTATTGCTTTTGCCGTATCTGTCGGGGAACCGCCTCCTATGGCTATGATGAAATCGGCAGCAGATGCTGCATATGCTTTTACGCCGGCTTTTACATTTGTAACAGTTGGGTTTTGTTTTACTTCTGCAAAAGTGGTGTAGGGGATAGCCGCCTGTTCCAATATGTCGGTAACCTGTTTTACTACTCCAAATTTTACAAGATCATTGTCTGTTACGATAAATGCTTTTTTAAGGTTTCTCCTTTTTACTTCTTCAGGGATAACACTCCTTGATCCCGGACCAAAGTAAGATGTTTCATTCAATACGATTCTGTTCGTGTTCATGATCGTTTTTCTTTTGTTATGTATTGTAATAGGGCGTCAAAAGTAAAGCATTACCAGTTTCTGAAACTTATAAATATGATATTTATGGTTTCAAAACTGATAATGCTTTTACGTTAGGATTATTGTCGTTTAATCGTCCAGTTTGCCGAACTTGCCGGCTCCCAAATCAATGTAAGCTTGTTTTAATTCTGCCACGTTATTCATAACGAACGGACCATATGCTGCAATAGGTTCTTTGATCGGTTCACCACTCATTATAAGAACAGTAGCTTTGTTTACAGCGTGGATGGTGAACGTTTCTCCTTTAGTTTCAAATAAAGCAAAATAGTCGGTTGGAACCAATTCATTATTATTGATTTTTACGGAACCTTCAACGACTAAAATAGCAGTATTGTAGTCTGCCGGAAATGAAAATTCAGCATTTCCACCTTTGTTTAGTTTAGCATTGAACAGATGCATCGGGGTAAAAGTGGATGCTATTCCGTTTGTATTCTGATATCTGCCTGCAATAACTTCCACCATACCTGTGTTATCGGGTAATTCGACTTTAGGTATCTGGCTGTTTTCGATAGATTGATATTTAGGATCGGCTTTCTTATCCCTGGCGGGAAGATTGATCCATAATTGTACAATGTGGAATTCGCCTCCTTTCCGGCTGAAACTTTCTTCGTGATATTCCTTATGAAGTACTCCGGATGCGGCTGTCATCCATTGGATATCGCCCGGTCCGATCACGCCGCTGTTGCCTCTGCTGTCGTGATGGGCTACTTTTCCTTTATATACGATTGTGACGGTCTCAAACCCGCGGTGAGGGTGTACTCCGACTCCTCTCGGCTCTTTACGTGGAGAGAACTCCATTTTTGCATTATAATCTAACAGGATGAAAGGATTCATACGTTCCCTGCTTAGTTCTTCCAAATGCGGTATGAAATTATGAACTCTGAATCCGTCTCCAACCATATGCGGAGCAGGCGGAGCTATGATACTTTCTACTTTTTTTATTGTCATAAAATAATCTCTTTGTTTTTTAGTAAAACAAAAAAGAAAATGGCTTTGTTGTTGCAATTCGTTATTCCCATATTATAATGTATAGGGAAGGTCCTTGAAAAGATCTTAGTTAGGTAATAACGTCTGAATTTTAAGGATAGTTGCATGGTGAGACTCTGTTAGATTTTTTTTCTTTTGTAATTGTCAGTCGTTCAGAATTATAGTCTGTCGGTAACGATTTAGTTGAAAAAATAATCCCATAAAAGTTTGGAGCGTATGTTGTAAAGCACTACTTTTGCATCCGCATTCGAGAGAGAACGGCACTGCAAAACATGATGAAAAAAACTTTTAGAAAAAACTTCCTAAAACATTTGGAAGTATGGAATAAAAGTTCTTATCTTTGCATCCACGTTCGCTAAAATAAAGCGAGTGTAACAACAAGAGTTCTTTGAAAGATTTACATATCAACAAGTAGTACAAGTATTA
>NZ_QTMM01000014.1:0-408 GCF_003635445.1 Parabacteroides sp. AF17-3
GAAAAGAGTTCAATATGTTTTCCCGTTTCCAGACTTCTCAGATAGCTATCATCTGAAACAGTCAGTCCATGCAGTTCAAAGGAAAGTGCCTCCGGCAGATAGCCTCCATGAGCCAGAATCCGGAACTGGTTGCAGCCGCACATTTCCCCGATTCGCTGCATTTCAGTATACAGCCTGTCCACTTCCGGCAAGCCGACAGGTTCCTTATTCCATACTTCTTTCACAATGAAAGTAAAAGTAACGGAATCCTCCCTGAATCCTACCAGCAGACAGCCGGATTCTTCAGTAACAAAATAATGGTAAGAATGATAAAGATCGCAGAGTGACATTGAGAAAATATGTCAATACTAGAAAAAGGTGAGTCTTCATCCTATCATAGCGGCCCTCTTTCTGTCATGGCGGGGGGGG